>DAIQRF010000241.1:0-4069 GCA_036786505.1 Casimicrobiaceae bacterium
GTCTGCGGAGTGCTACTCCTCGGCACCGCGCTGTTTCTCGACCTTCATGCGGTCGGTATCGGCGCGCCCAACGCGTTCGTTACCGCTGCGGGTCTGTACTTCGCCTACGGCATCCTGACCTTCGGGTGGGTACAGCGCGAATCGCTGGGCCTGCCGCTACCCGCCTTGTTGCTCTCGCTGCTGGTCGGAGACGTCGTCTTTATCGCGTTGCTGATGTACGCCGGCGGCGGCACCGGCGGCCCGCTGTCGATCCTGCTCTTTCCGCAGCTCGCCGCAAGCGGCTGGCTGATGCGCTCGCAGATCGCATTTTCCCACGCTGCGCTGGCCAGCTCGGTACTGATTGCGCTCGACAGCTGGCGCTTGATCGACGGCCTGATATCGCCAACGCAGATCCTGCAGACGGGGCTCGTCGGATTCGGTTACTTTGCGACCGTCGGCGTCGCGCTCGCGCTTGGCCGCTACACCAAGGCCAGCGAGGACCTGGCCGCGCAGCGCGGCATCGACGTCGCCAATCTCGAGCAGGTCAATCGCCTTATCATTCAGGACATGCAGGACGGCGTGCTGGTCGTCGACCTGAACGGCGTTGTCCGCGGCCACAACGCGCAGGTGACGCGCCTGCTCGGCGGCTTCGGCCGCATGCGCGGCGGCATGCGCCTCGCCGAGTTCAGCTCGACCCTGCACGATTACTGGCGCCGCTGGCAGGAAGATTTTGCCGAGCCTCTGCCGCCGTTCAAGGTCGAGGCGACCCAGCGGCTCCTTCGCGTGCGGCTGGTGCGTATCGGTTCGGGGCTGAACGGCGGAACCTTGATCTACCTCGAGGATCTGGGCCGCGCACAAAGCGAGGCACAGCAAATCAAGCTTGCGGCGATGGGGCGGCTGACGGCGAGCATCGCCCACGAAGTGCGCAATCCCCTGTCCGCGATCAACCAGGCGGCGCAATTGCTGGAAGAGGACGGTTCGGTCGCCCCCGAGGGCCAGCGCCTGCTGACGATGATACGCACTAACGCCAAGCGCATCGACCGCATCGTCGGCGAAGTCCTGCAGCTCAATCGTCGCGACCGCCAGCAGCCTGAAGTCATCGCGCTTGGCGACTTCATGCGTTCGCTGGTCGAGGAAATCGTCCAAGCCGAGAGCATGGCGCCGGGAGGCGTGTCGATTCAGGCCCCGCCGGAACTGGTGGTGATCTTCGATCGGGGGCATTTGAACCAGATCGTCTGGAATCTGGTGCGAAACGCGTGGCAGCACTGCCAGAAAAAAGACGCCAGCATCCGTGTGGTGGTACGTCCCGGATACATGGGCGATGCCGTAATATGCGAGCTGTCAGACGACGGACCGGGCATACCGGCGGAGCTTCGGGCGCAGATTTTCGAGCCGTTCTTCACCACGCGGCCGGGCGGCACCGGCCTCGGCCTGTATATCGCACGCGAGCTCGCCGACGCCAACGGCGCGGCGCTTGAACTGCTGCCCAAAGGCCCGGGCGCGAACTTTCGTATCACGCTCAAACGCGCAGCCGATCCGGCGGCACGGAAGTAAGGGGGAGGCCAGCACATGATTCGCAAGGCACGTGACCGTGGACAACCGAAGGTGCTCGTCGTCGACGACGAGCCCGATTTGCTCGAACTGCTCGAGCTCACGCTCTCTCGCATGGGCCTCGACACGACGCGGGCGCAAACCGTCGGCGAGGCCACCCATCTGCTCGACACGCAGGCATTCGACCTCTGTCTTACCGACATGCGGCTACCCGACGGCGAGGGCCTCACCGTCGTCGAACATATCACCAACAAGGGTCTCGACGTTCCGGTCGCGGTGATCACCGCATTTGGCAGCGCCGAGAACGCCGTCGCGGCGCTGAAGGCCGGCGCCTTCGACTATCTCGCAAAACCAGTGGCGCTCGAACAACTGCGAGCGCTGGTCAAGCAAGCACTCAAGGTTCCGGAAAAACCGGCGGCGCCGTCGTCGTATCAATTGCTCGGCGAATCGCCGGCAATCATGCTGGTGCGGTCGATGATCGACCGGTTGTCGCGAAGCCAGGCACCAGTGTTCATCACCGGCGAGTCGGGAAGCGGCAAGGAGCTCGCCGCACGCATGATCCACCTGGGCGGACCACGGAGCGAGCAGCCCTTCGTTCCGGTGAACTGTGGCGCGATCCCGGAAAACCTGATGGAAAGCGAATTCTTCGGCTACAAAAAAGGAGCCTTCACCGGCGCTGAGGGCGACCGCGACGGATTTTTCCAGGCCGCGAACAACGGCACGCTGTTCCTGGACGAGGTCGCCGACCTGCCGCTGCCGATGCAGGTGAAGCTGCTGCGCGCGATTCAGGAAAAGAAAGTGCGCAAGGTCGGTGCGACGACGGAAGAGCCGGTCGATGTGCGCATCATCAGCGCCACGCACAAGAGACTACCTGCGCTGGTCGACGCCGGAGAGTTCCGCCAGGACTTGTTCTACCGGCTGCACGTCATCGAGCTCGCCATGCCGAGCCTGCGTGAGATGCGCGAGGATATCCCGTCGATCGCCGACGCCATCCTGAAAAAGCTTGCGCGCGGCGTGCCGGCAAAGCTCGACCAACAGGCCGCCACTGCGTTGGAAGCCTACCCTTTCCCGGGCAACGTCCGCGAGCTGGAAAACATTCTCGAGCGCGGTTTGTCGCTCGCGGCCGATGCGCTCAAGATTTCAGCCAATGACCTGCATCTCACGCCGCCGCCCGAAGAAGGTGACGCCTCGCTGCCCACGGGAGACAAGTGGCCGCTACAGGATTATCTGGATCGCGTCGAGCGTTCCGCCATCAACGAGGCGCTGGAAAAGACGCGCTACAACCGCACCGCTGCGGCCAAGTTGCTCGGAATAACATTTCGAGCAATGCGTTATCGCATGGAGAGGTTGGCCATCAAGTAGCTGCTAGTGGAGCGCGATGTGCAGCTATTTGCCGAATGGCGAGAACCGATTGGCGCTGACACCCACGAGCCGTTGCTGAGGACCACGTGTCGGCAGTCCTTGCGGTGACCGCGCCGCCTCTTCGCCTCCACGTCGATCGTGCCGGCGTGGTCCGGGCAGCGGCGCAAGTTCCATCGCCCAATTTCGACGCGCGACCGGCCGATGCGCGTATCACCTTGCTGGTCATTCACAACATCTCGCTTCCGCCCGGCCAGTTCGGAGGACCCTGGATCGTTGAGCTGTTCACCAATCGTCTCGACCCGAAGGCGCATCCCTATTTCGCGTCGGTCGCGGATTTGCGCTTGTCCGCGCATTTCCTGATCCGTCGGGAGGGAGCGCTCGCGCAGTTCGTGCCCTGCTCGCTTCGCGCCTGGCATGCGGGCGAGTCGTCGTGGCGGGCGCGCCGCGACTGCAACGACTTTTCCATCGGGGTTGAGCTGGAGGGGACCGACGACGCGCCGTACGAAGACATTCAATACCGCACGCTGGCGCGCCTGACCCGTGCGCTGCGCCGGCGCTATCCCCTCAAGGACATCGCCGGCCATCGGGATATCGCGCCTACGCGTAAGACCGACCCAGGGCCGGCGTTCGACTGGCCGCGCTATCGCAAACTAATCGCCCCGAGGGGCAATTAGCCGCTTTGCCGCCTGGGCGGTCTCTGCTATCGCTATCGCTTGAAAACAGCATGGAATTCGATGTAAAATAACAGGTTATGCACTTTCTAGCCGATTATTTTCCGCTGATCCTGTTTTTCGTCGCGTTCAAGCTGTCGGGGATCTATGGCGCGCCCGCGGACGCAATTTACGTCGCGACCGCGGTCGCGATTGCCGCGTCGGTGATCCAGATCGCGTATTTTCGCTGGCGCAGGGGACGTGTCGCGACTATCCACTGGCTAAGCCTGGCGATCATCGCGGTCTTCGGCGGCGCGACGCTCGTGTTGCACGACGAAACCTTCATCAAGTGGAAACCGACCGTTCTGTACTGGCTTTTCGCGGCAACCCTGTTGATTGGCCGTCTGCTATTTCGGCGTAATCTTATTTCGGCGCTGCTAAAGGATCTGACGCTGCCGGACCCCGTCTGGGCCAGAATCACCTGGGGGTGGGTCGCGTTTCTCGCCGGCATGGGAGCGGTTAACCTG
>DAIQRF010000242.1:0-4067 GCA_036786505.1 Casimicrobiaceae bacterium
CTGGTCCTCTGGGGTCGTCCGGGCCGCCGTGGCGGGTACCGGCGAGGACTGTTCGATGGCCCCAGCGCCGCCTCCGCCGCGGAGACCGACCTCGGCGCCTCCGCCCTTACCCGCAACGACCCCGGTGCCGCCGCTGCCGCGATAGATCACGATCCGTTTGCCTGCCACGTCGGCGAGCTCGGGCAGCGCGAGCAGACCTTCGCTGTCCATGGTCGTCGCCGGCATGCGCACTTGGCCGATGCCGACCGCGGCGAGCGCCGTTGCCGTTCCGGGTCCGGGGGCGAACGCAACGAGATGCGCAGGCCACAAAGCCGGATCGCCGACGCCGTATTCGACGGCATTGGCGCTGACAAAGACCGCGTAGTCGTATCGCGCGAGATCGCGTCGCGCGCGCTCAAGCGCCGAGCGATCGGCCGGCGGCAGGATGACGATCGCCGGAAACATCAGCGGTTTGCCGCCGAGCGCCGCGATTTGCTGCGCCAATCCCGCGGCTTGACGAGCGGGACGCGTAATGACGATGCGCGCGCCTTGCAACGCCCCGCTCGCCGAAGCCGTCATGCCTCGTCGGCCAGAATTGCCGCCGCGCCGCGTTGCAAAAATTCCGCGCCCAGCGCGTCGCCGATCGCTTCCGCGTCCTGTACATTCGGCGCCGCGCCCGTGCGCTCGCCGCGCAACACTCGCCGGCCGTCGCGACTCGCGATCAGTCCGCGCAGCCGCAACTGGTCGCCTTGCCAAACGCCGAGCGCGGCGAGCGGCGTATGACAACTTCCTCCGAGACGCTGCCCGAAGGAACGCTCGGCAGAGGTGGCGAGTGTCGTCGCGATGTCAGCGAGCGGTGCGAGCGCCGCGACAAGGTCGGCGCGATCGGCGCGACATTCCACCGCCAACGCCCCCTGGCCGATGGCCGGCAGGCTGTCGTCGGGATCGAGCAATGCGGCGATGCGATTGGCGTAGCCCAAGCGCTTCAGACCCGCCGCGGCGAGAATGATCGCCGCATATTGGCCATCGTCCAGTTTCTTTAGCCGCGTGTTCACATTGCCGCGAAGCGGCGTGACGTCGAGCTCCGGGTAGCGCTCGCGCAACTGAGCCTCGCGGCGCAGGCTCGAGGTACCGACGATGCTGTGCGCGGGGAGCAGAGCCAGCGAAGGGTACCGATTCGATACCCAGGCGTCGCGCGGGTCTTCGCGCTTCATGATCGCCGCCAACAAGAAACCGGACGGCATGTCCATCGGCACATCCTTGAGCGAATGCACCGCGAGATCGGCGCGGCCGTCGGCCATCGCCTGCTCGAGCTCCTTGATGAAAAGACCCTTGCCGCCGATATCGGCAAGCGGTTGATCGATGATGCGGTCGCCTTGCGTGGTCAGGCCCAGCAGCGTCACTTCACACGACGGATAGTGCGCACGAAGGTGATCGCGGACATGCTCCGCCTGCCACATCGCCAGGGCAGATTCGCGGGTGGCGATGATGAGTCGTCGGGGTGGCGAAGACGTGGCGGACATCAGGGAAGCTGTGCTGAGATACAGGCCGCAGCGGACACAAAGCTAGCGTCAGCAACGAGTTATTGCACGCTGTGATTTTAGCATGCGCGGGGGTCGTGCTTCGCGGATGCGAATCCGTTCACAGTACGTGCGGTGGAATGAATTCCGCGCTACAAAACCGTCGCGAACGCCGAGGAGCGCGAGTTTATTCGCGCTCCTCGCTTGGTTCTGCATCGACACGGCGACCCCCAGAGTGGCCGCGAAGTAGGTCAGGCTGTTCCAGAGCGTCTCGGACACCCTCGTCGAGTTCGGCGAGAACCCGCGTTGGGCAGGCGGGGCCATCGCCGCCACCCTGGTGCTGCACCCCTGGGGCCAAACGCTCTCCCAGCACCTGCACATCCACGCCCTCGTCGCCGCCGGCGCACTCGCCCCCGATGGGCACTGGATCACTTCGCGCCGCGGGTTTCTCTTTCCCGTGACCGCACTCTCGCCGGTGTTTCGCGGCAAGTTCCTTGCTCGCCTCAAGCAACTATTTAGCGCAGGCACGCTCAAGCTCGCCGGATGGTGCGCGCCACTCGCCGATCCCACCGCCCAGCGCCAGATGCTGCGCGAGCTACGCGAGAAGCCCTGGGCGGTCTACGCCAAGCGCCCCTCCGCCGGCCCCCACCGCGCTCCCCGGCACGCCAGCACCGGTACAATCTCCGGAGCACCGCGCTCTGAATCCAGCGGTTCAGTTCAACCGATTTTATCCACCATGCTGCCGCATGACGGATAAACTCCTATTCGTTAGGCATCATGATCATCCGCATGCAAGCACTTGAACTGAAAATTCCGCCGCCAGCGGTTGCGGTGCTGATCGCAAGCGCCATGTGGGAAATCTCCATGGTTCTCCCGTTGCTTGAAGTGCCCGCACTCATTCGTGTAGCCACGGCCGTAATCGTCGCTCTGGCTGGTTTTGGCTTCAGCATCGCCGGTGTCATCTCGTTCCGACGTGCGAGAACGACTATCAATCCAATGAAGCCTGAAACGACGTCGTCGTTAGTTTGCTCAGGCATTTACGGAGTTACTCGAAACCCCATGTATGTAGGTCTTCTCTTCGTTCTCGTTGCGTGGGCGGTATTTCTATCTTCTGCCTGGGCGTTGCTTGGGCCTTTGGTTTTTGTGCTCTATATGAACCAGTTCCAAATCGCACCCGAGGAACGGGTACTTTCAGGCATGTTCGGCACTGACTACACCGCCTACAAAGCAAGAGTTCGCCGGTGGCTGTAAGGCATAAGCCTTCGTTGCAGCGGACCGCTTTCGGCGTCCGCTGAACTCAAACGTTCGGCCGCGTGATTGACGTCCCTGCCCTATTTGTTGGGCCGCACCCCAGCGGGCGCTTGACATGCCACAAATGGTATATGCATAATATGGTATGTGGCGGATCGAGGAGCACCGACGCATTGACAAACAGTGCGCTGCCGCTCCGAAGGAGATATTGAAGCGGTACGAGAAGTGGAAGGACATTGCGTCGATCTCCGGCCCGCCCGGCTTGCGTCAAATCACCGGCTTCAACGATGAGGTACTGTCGGGCAAGTGGAATGGTCACCGCTCTTCGCGGTTGGGACTGCAGTATCGTGTCATCTACCGGGTCCTGCCAGAGCAGATGCTGTTTCAGGTGGTTGCGCTTACCCCTCACGACTACCGGAGAGTTTGAATGAGTCAATTTCGCCCTGCGAAGAAGCGTGCCGAGGTTTCGGTTGGGGAATCGGTCCGCATCATTCGTGAGCTTCAAGGCCTGAGCCAGAACGACTTGGCCAAGTTGAGTGGCATTCCCCAGGCGACGCTCTCGGCTATCGAGAATGATCGCGTCCGGCTAGGTGTTGAGCGCGCGAAGGTGTTGGCGCGTGCCTTGCGTTGCCACCCCGCAGTCTTGGTCTTTCCCAGCTGGGCGCTACCGATTGAAAGTGCGGCCTAACCACAATGTTCCCGATTAAAATGTACGCATGGAATTCTTTGCCACGACAATTGTTTACCCATGGCCGTTCTCCCATGTTTCCTTTGCCCGGGACAGTCGGGCGCATGGGTAACATAGAACCTCTTCAAAGGTGAACGCAAGAGCAACAGCGCCTAATGGCTCTTTATAGAACATGACTCCTTTGCCCTTCTTCCCCCAGCGCAGGAGTAGGGGCGCGCCGCTTGACCGCTGGCTTGGGCGGCAACGATTCTATTTTGATTGGCCCTCGACCGGCACGGCATCCAATGGCGACTCAAAGGCAATGAAAAGGACGCATGGGACGGTGCTTGCGCAGTAGCCCTTGTGCGGTTTTTTGGCGGGACCGTAGGCATAAGTTCCCGGCTTGAGAACCGCCGACTTCTGACCCTCATAGGTGACGTGGAGCACGCCTGCTACCAGCACCATGCGTTCTGCTGAAGTATGCCAATGAAGTGGAATGGTCGACTTGGCGGGAACTTTGAAGAAAACGTCGAGGTTGTCTTTTGCCGGGTCGCCGTGAAGAACGGCGATGCCGCATCCTTTGGGTAAGAACGGCGGGCAGGGGCCCCACTTAAGCTGAGCATCGTTGGCAGTTTGCGATAGTGCCTGAT
>DAIQRF010000243.1:0-4062 GCA_036786505.1 Casimicrobiaceae bacterium
CGACATGCCGCGCCTGCCGGGACTCTTCTGCGCCATTGCATTCGCGTCGCGCGGCCTGGCCTGGACGGCGCTTGCCGCCGAATGCGTTGCGAGCCAGCTCGAAGGAGAGCCATCGCCGCTCGAAGCGACACTTGTCGACGCGATCGATCCCAGCCGGTTCGCGGTCAAGCGCGCTCGCAGGGGAACGCTTTAGTGACGTGCGACCGCCAACCGAATTTCGATTTCGATTCGGCGGGAAGGCGCTACGATTGAGTATTACGACGGTGCGTGACGCCCGCATCCTTAAATTCGTCATTCCCGCGAAGGCGGCAATGACGGTGCGCGACGTTCGCATCCTTAGATTCGTCATTCCCGCGAAGGCGGGAATCCATCGGTTCTTAAGTCAACATGGATCCCCGCCGAAGCCTGCCCTCGAATGCTTGAATCGGGGGCGGGGATGACGCGAGTCTTTGCGCAGCTTTCCTCCCTTTCGGTAACCGTGACTAGATGCGGTGCGCCGCCCGCGCGATAATACCGCTCATGGAAAAAACAGATTCCGGCGCGTCCTCGCCCATTGTCGCGCTGCTCAAGCCGCACCCCAAGGATCTCGGCGGCTTCGAGGTGCAGCGTCTTCTGCCTTCGACCGAGGCGCAGATGGTCGGGCCATTTATCTTTTTCGACCACTTCGGTCCGGCGAACTTCCCGCCGGGCGAAGGCGTGGACGTGCGTCCGCATCCGCACATCGGGCTGGCCACCGTGACCTATCTTCTGGAAGGCGCAATGTTGCATCGCGACAGTCTGGGCAGCGTTCAGCGGATCGAACCGGGCGACGTCAACTGGATGACCGCAGGCGCCGGCATTGTGCATTCGGAGCGCACGTCGCCGGAAGACCGTGCGTCCGGGCATCGCCTGCACGGACTGCAGACCTGGGTCGCGCTACCCAAGGCGCACGAGCAGGGCGAACCGTCGTTTGCCCACTACGCAAGCGCGTCGCTGCCGAAGATCGCCCTGCCAGGCGTGACCATGCGCCTGATCGCGGGCACGGCGTTCGGCCAGCGCTCTCCGGCGTCGACATTTTCGCCAATGTTCTACGTCGCCGCGGATATGGAGGCTGGCTCGGCTTTTGATTTGCATCCCGAGCACGAGGAACGCGGTATCTACGCCATCGACGGCGAACTCCTCATCGCCGGCGAAGCGCTTCCCGCCCACCACATGGCGGTGCTGCGACCGTGGAGCACAGTGCGCATCGAAGCGCGCTCGCGCGTTGTTCTGGTGCTCCTTGGCGGCAGCAAACTGGATGGCGAGCGCCTGATCTGGTGGAATTTCGTCGCCAGCTCGAAGGAACTGATCGACTCCGCAAGCGCGCGCTGGCGTGATCGAAGGTTTTCGCCCGTGCCGGACGAGACGGAGTTCATTCCATTACCGGAAAAACTTCGCGCGGTGGGAGCGCTGCTGTGACGTCGATCTTCGCGCGGTGGTCCCTTGGATCGGAGTCCGCCGCTGTCCAGACCCGCCGCACTGAATCGGCGGGTGTCCTGAAAACAAACGAGAGATAACTAGGCAGGCACCGACTGCCTGATCTCCCCCTTCAATCCGGCCGCCGCGCGCAGCGTGTCGGCGCGGTCGATATTTTCCCACGTGAACTCGGGCTCGTCGCGGCCGAAGTGCCCATAGGCCGCGGTCTTGAGATAAATCGGCCGCAGCAAATCGAGCATCTGGATGATGCCCTTGGGCCGCAGGTCGAAATGCGCGATTACCAGCTCGGCGATCTTGGCATCGGAGATCTTGCCCGTGCCTTCGGTGTAAACGGTGACGTTGATCGGCTGCGCGACGCCGATCGCGTACGAAAGCTGCACCTGGCACTGGCGCGCGATGCCGGCGGCGACAATGTTCTTGGCAACGTAGCGGGCGGCGTACGCGGCCGAGCGGTCGACCTTGGACGGATCCTTGCCGGAAAATGCGCCGCCGCCATGTGGCGCGGCGCCGCCGTAAGTGTCGACGATGATCTTGCGACCGGTCAGGCCTGCATCGCCATGCGGGCCGCCAATTTCGAAGCGGCCGGTGGGATTGACCAGATACTTGGTGTCGATCAGCATTTCGCTCGGCAGTACCGGCTTGATGATTTCCTCCACCACCGCTTCCATCAACTCCTTCTGCTTGTGGTTCATGCTCGGATGATGCTGGGTGGACAGCACCACGGTATCGACCTTCTTCGGCCGGCCGTCGACGTAGCGCACCGTCACCTGCGATTTCGCGTCCGGGCGCAGCCACGGCAGCCGGCCGTCGCGGCGGACTTCGCTCTGGCGCTGCACCAGGCGATGCGCGTAATAGATCGGGAACGGCATCAGCGACGGAGTCTCGTCGCATGCATAACCGAACATCAGGCCCTGATCGCCGGCGCCCTGATTCATGTACTCCTCGGACGTCCGATCGACGCCGCGTGCGATATCGGGCGACTGCCTTCCATAGCAGACCATGACCGCGCAGCCCTCGGCGTCAAAGTGCAGCTCGGGATCGGTGTATCCGATGCGATGAATGGTGTCTCGGGCAATGCGCGCATAATCGTGCTTGTGATCGGTCGTGATTTCGCCGGTCATGACCACCAGACCGGTCGACACCAGCGTCTCGGCGGCCACCCGGCCGTGCGGATCCAGCGTTAGAATCGCGTCGAGGACGGCGTCGGAAATCTGGTCGGCAACCTTGTCCGGATGGCCTTCCGAGACCGACTCCGACGTGAACAGAAAATCGCCCATTGCCGCTCCCTGTGTAGATTATTCGAGGATGCCTGGAAAATGCGTGGAAATTGCGCGCGCGCTCCACGGCCGCCGCGGCGCAAAGACTTGAATTCTACCAAATCCGGAGGAACCGGCGTTGGGGGCGCTGCCAAGCCGGTCGAAAACCGCAGGCACTCCGCAACGAGTGCCGTCACCCCGGAACAAATCGAGCGCGCGGCGCAGTTGTTGCACGCCGGAGCGCTGGTCGCGTTTCCCACAGAAACCGTGTACGGGCTGGGTGCGGACGCACGCAATGCCGACGCCGTAAGGCGGATTTTTGCCGCCAAGGGGCGGCCTGCCGAACATCCCGTCATCGTGCATCTGGCCGACGCCGATCTGCTGCCGCGTTGGGCGCGAGAGATCGGCGCAAGCGCGGAAGCCCTTGCGCAGGCGTTTTGGCCGGGGCCGTTGACCTTGATACTGCCGCGCGCCGCAACGGCGCTCGACGTCGTGACCGGCGGCCAGGACAGCGTTGGCTTGCGCGTTCCCGGTCATCCGGTCGCACATGCGCTGCTGGCGCGATTGCTGGATCTCGGCGGTGACGGCATTGCCGCACCTTCCGCCAACCGTTTTGGCCGCATCAGCGCAACGAATGCGCGGCATGTCGCCGACGAGTTTGGAAACGCGATCGCGCTGGTGCTCGATGGAGGCTCGAGCCGGCACGGCATCGAATCCACCATCGTCGACCTCACCACCGGCGATCCGCTGCTGCTTCGTCCAGGAGCGATCACCGCCGAGGCGCTTGGCCGCGTCCTCGGCTCCCCGCCGCGGCTGGCAAGCTCACGGTCCCCGAGAGCCTCCGGGACGCTGGCGTCGCATTACGCGCCGCGGACGGCGGCACGGCTCATTGCGTCGGACGAGCTCATTCACGCGCTCTCCACCTTGACTCAACCCGCCGCGGGCATCGCGGTGCTTGCGCGCTCGGTCGCGAAGCCGATGGGATTCGCAGGCACCTGGATCGACGCGCCCGGAGAAAGCGCGGGCTACGCTCAAGAGCTTTACGCCAACTTGCGCACGCTCGACGCGCGCGGAGCCGACGAAATCTGGATCGAGGCGCCGCCCGACAGGCCCGACTGGGTCGCGGTGAACGATCGGCTGCGCAGAGCCACGCATCGGCAGTGAACCCGTACACTCGGCCCTCGTGGCGAGCGGTCAGCACTGGCCGGCGAATGCGCGCGCGAGGAACGGCACCATAGCTGCGACCAGCTCCTTTCGCCGGTTCTCCATATAGTGATCGGTGCCGGCGATGAACACCTGCTTCGAGCAGCCATCGCGCGGGAGCGTCGCCGCGCGCTTTGGCGCGACAGCC
>DAIQRF010000008.1:0-5237 GCA_036786505.1 Casimicrobiaceae bacterium
CCATGGCCGCCGCTTGCGAGACTCGGATTGAAGCCGCTGGCGTAGCGTGACTCCGACAGCATCTCGGGATAGCGCAGATGCATGTTACGCGCGGCGTCCAGTGCGATGTCCGGCGTGAACGGCAGCGATGCAAGCGACGCCCATCCCGCCAGAGTGCCATCGTCAGGCCCGTAGGGCACGCCGCGCGCGGCATAACCGAACAGGCGCCGCGGCTCGCCGGTCACATCGGGCAATTCGTCACTCGGCCCGTCACACGCGGTGAGACCCCAGCAGTGTTCGCCGTAACCCGCGAATTCGTTCGGGTTGCGCTGAGCGTACTCGCGCTGGACGAGCGTCGCGCGCCGGCTATTCTCGAAATAGTCGCAGCGCTTCTCGCGCATGAAGCGGTCCCGGATGCCGCGAAAATCGATCCATGCGTGTGAGAACTGGTGCACGAACAGCGGACCGCCATACAGAAAATCGTAGCCGTACAGATTCTCCCATTGGTAAGTCGCCGTCCACGCGTGGTAACAGTCGCCTTTGAGCGGATGGGTGGGCGAGCCGAGCGCCAGCACGTAGAGCACGATCGCCTCGTTGTAACCCTCCCAGCCGTAATGCAGGAATCCGCATTCCGGTTTCCAGCCTTGCCTGAGCGTCTCACCGCCATCCTGCGCCCATTGCCAGTCGACGCGGCGGAACAGCAGGTCGACGAGTTTGCGCAGCTCGATTTCGTCAGGCGAGTTCGCATCGAAGTACATGCTCGCGGTCAGGGCGCCGGCGATCAGCAGCGCGGTGTCGATCATCGACAGCTCCGAGCGCCAGACGCGCACGCCGGTGCGCGCGTCGAGGAAGTGATAGTAAAACCCCTTGTAACCGGTCGCCTCGGGGCCGCCGCTTTGATCGCTGTCACGAAAAAAGCGCAGCGCGGCGAGGCTGCGTTCCACGGCCGCGGCTCGCGCCAGCCAACCGCGCTCGACCGCCACCGGATAGGTCGACAGCGCGAATCCGACGACGGCGATGCTGACCGGCGAATTCGCACGCGAGTTGTCCGCGATCAGGCCGTTGGCCGGATTCATCGCCTGCAGGAAGTAGTCGAACGCGGCACGTTGCAGCCGGTCCAGCAATGTGTCGTCGGTCGGCTCGGACACGTAAGTCTTCTTCGTCATTCGGTGACGTCGGCTTTGTGGCGAACACGCGCACGCACGAGAGTACCCTTCGAACGCGCCGTGAGGCGAGGCTTGCGCTGGTTCCCTTGGAGTGATCCAAGTTGGAGCATGATGCGGTGTCCACAAGCTGATCATGCGCATGGCTTTCCAGCGGCAAGCTCGCCGTAAGTCCGCTGTGTCTACCGGTTTCACCACCCAGGCGACGCGCTATTCTAGCGGCGTTGCTCGACCCGGCGGCAGGATTTTGCTTGCCCGCGGTCAGCGAACTGAGGGCGATGCAGTGAGGCCCGTCTTTTGCGCTTGCAAAAAAAGCTGCGCCGAGGCGCAGCCTAAACGTTCAAGAGTTGACGCACCTACATTCGCTGGACTTCGACTTCAGTCCAAAACTTCGCACCTTCTATCGACTTGCCCGTTGCGTATGACGTCTCATGGCGATCATCACCGCAAGTATCCCGACGCCAAGGAGCGGCAAGGATGCAGGCTCGGGAACCCGCAGCCCCGTGGGAATCTTGGTATCGGTGATGAAGTCCTGATGGACTTCGTTAGACAGTCTTATCAGTGTCGTCGAAGGTGCGGAACTGTTGAGCGCGGCGAGCCAGAGGTTGGCCTGGTTCAACGCGGCAGCGTCGCCTGTCGCCGAGAAGTCGCCGGTCGAAAGACTATAGGGGCTCGTTATGCTGTCCTCGAACAGGATCTTCCATATGGCGAGCTGAAACGCTGCCGACGACACCGTCGTGCTGGTTGCCGCAGCGGAACCTCCGACCTCGGTAAAAAGCTGTGACAGCCTGGTGTTGGTGAAGATGCCTGCGCTGTAGTTTTGCGGATTTCCGAAATGGAATGTCTGGGTCAGCTCGACACACCAGAACAACAGCGGGTTTCCGCCGAAGGTGCCGGTAAAGCCGCCGGTGCTTACCGGATTCACGGCAGGACTGAACGTAGCCGCCAGCGAGAACGATTCGGAATGGTTCGCAAAGCCGTTTCCGATCAGCACGGTTGCGTGGCTCACGGGCGCGGCCATGAACAGCGCGCACAGTGCAGGGCCGACAAACACGCGGCGCAGCAGCAATTGAATTTTCATAGGACTTCCATTGAGCATGTTCTTGGGCACGTCGATCTACTTCCGAGCATAGCGAAGCAAGTGCTATGCCAATGGAATCATGATATTAAAGATTAGTATAATCAATTGTTTACGTTGATACGTTCGCGCAAACACTACGTGGTACACAGCATATGTAAAGATCGTCGATCGATGCTCGGGAGCGGTTGGACTGCGCCATCTGGGTCCTGCGTTGCTGCAAAGTCGGCGGGCGTCGAGCAGCCGCGCGCGTGTCGAGCAGTTGCGCTCGCGGCGACGCGGAATGGGCTACGGTGAAACCCGCTCGGGGCCTCACCAATCGTCGGAAGCCATGGTTAAGTCCAGTGCACCGAACCTATCCACCAAGCGTGCCAACGAAATTAGGCATTACCTGTCAATGGGTTGGGCGAGTGGGTCGGCGCGGTAGCGGCTTCCTGTAAGAATTCTCGACACTCAGTGCTTCTGTGTAGGATACAAATAGTGACGCTTTGTCCGTTTCTCGCCCACGGTGGCGAAGCACTGTGTGGAAGCAAAAGCTTCTCCGCACCGCCCCGCAGTCGGTGCCTCTAGTACCGGCAACGTACGAAGGGCTGGACGCGACAATCCTACCGCGCCGGACGCTAAACTAAGTAAAGAGTCCCGGTGATCACAACTGCAGATTTGCGCCAACCACTGAACCTCGAGAGGCGCCAAGCGCGGTCGCTGGCGCAGGTAGCCGCCACCTTCACCGGGCTTTCCAAGACCGGCGATGTATCCACCTACGCAATTGTGTCGCCGTTACTTTCCGGCGCGAGGGGGGTGTCGCGAGAGCCCGTGCCGCACTCGGTCAGGCGCCCGTGGCGCCAGCCTCGAACGGGGCATTCGCTGTTCGAGGGACACAGATAGAAATGCGAATGGGCTTCCATCGTTCGCTTCGCCGATATGTTGCAGTGCTGTGAGCCTCATCGGTCGCGAATCGCATCCCAACGATCAAGAACGGCATGGTCGAGTGACCTTGATTTCGGTTGTCTTCGCGTCGATTGTCCGCGACATGCTGTAAACAACTAACTTTTCTTCGACCACGCTGAGACCGATTCTCCGACCCGCTGTCCTTGCAGCCCGAGTATGCTCGCGGCTCTCGGCCCGCCACGCTGCGTCGCGCGCAGGTCATGAAAATGACATAACATGTATCTGCGCCCGCCGGACGGCACCCGGCGTGCCGCATGCCGATGTTACAATTTTCCGATTCGCTGATGAGACGGAGGACGTATGAAGCCGACAAATGAAGGTCTCACGATCGCGACTCTGAACAGGCTGGGTCGCGCTGCCTATATCGCAAGCCTGGCCTTCGCGCTCGTCGTCGCGGGATGCATGACACCAGGCTATCCGCCGGCGCCAAAGGAAGCGGCAACGGCTGACTACAACTACCACATCGGGCCGCTCGACGTTGTCAACGTGATCGTCTGGCGTAATCCCGAGCTCTCGATGAGCGTTCCTGTCCGCCCGGATGGCAAGATCACGACGCCGCTCATCGACGACCTGCCCGCGCTAGGCAAGACACCGACCGAACTCGAACGGGACATGGAAAAGGCCCTGGTCAAGTACATCCGGGACCCGGTGGTGACCGTGATCGTCACCAGTTTTGTCGGTCCCGCCAGCCAGCAGATCCGGATCATCGGCGAGGCTGCCAAGCCGCAGATTCTGGCCTACCGAAAAGACATGACGCTGCTCGACGTGATGATCGCGGTTGGTGGGCTTACCGACTTCGCGGACGGCAACGCGGCGAGCGTTTTTCGCGTTGCCGACGGAGGCAAGCTGTATAGCGTTCGCCTGCGCGATCTGGTCAAGCGCGGCGACATTTCGGCCAATGTCGAAATGCGACCAGGCGATATCGTGATCATTCCGCAGAGTTGGTTCTAGGCACCACGTTCAACTTTGTCCGTCACGATCAATTGACATGAATGAACTGCTGCACAGCGTGCTCGACCACCTCCGCGGGATGTGGCATCGCCGCTGGATCGGACTTACCGTAGCGTGGATTGCAGCGCTAGTCGCGGTGACGATTGCGTATCGCGTCCCGGAGAAATACGAGGCCAGCGCGCGGGTCTATGTCGACACCGAGACGCTTCTCAAGCCGCTGCTCGCCGGCCTGGCGATCCAGCCGAATCTGGACCAGCAGGTCGCATTGATGAGCCGCACATTGATCAGCCGGCCCAATGTCGAGAAGCTGGTCCGCATGGCCGACCTGGATTTGAACACGAAGAACGACGTCGACCGCGACTCGCTGATCGATGATGTGATGAAGACGATCCGCTTGTCGGGCGGTTCGTCGACCAATCTCTACGTGATCAGCTTCCGCGACCCAAGCCCCGAGCGCGCGCGCAAGGTAGTCCAATCGCTGCTAGCGATATTCGTCGACTCGAGCCTGGGCGACAAGCGCCGGGACTCGCGGACCGCGGTCAAATTCATCGATGATCAGATAAAGCGTTACGTTGAAGTCCTTCAGGCTGCGGAGGGCCGCCTCAAGGACTTCAAGCTCAAATACATAGGTGTCAGCGAGCGCAATGGCACGGACTATTTCGGCCGCTTGTCCAAGAGCAGCGCGGATGTCGAAAACGCCCGGCTCGAACTACAGGCCGCCGAACAATCGCGCGACGCATACAAGCGCGAGCTCGCCGGCGAAACCGCGACGTACCTGCCGGACGAGACGGCGAATCGGCAATCCAGAGAAGCCGTTCCCGAAATCGATACCCGGATCGCCGCGCTCAGAAAAGACCTCGATGATCTGTTGCGAAAGTATACCGATCAGCATCCGGACGTCGTTGCCACCCGGCGCCTGATCGAACAGCTCGAAACGCAACGCCGGGTCGAGATCGAAGCTCGCCGGAAGGCGGCCGCGTCTTCGCCGGTCGCGTTTTCAACAGAGCGCAATCCGGTGTTTCAGCAGCTCCGGGTAGCGCTCGCAGACGCCGAAGCAAATGCCGCGTCTGCGCGCGCGAAGCTCGCCGGCCATCAGGCCCAATACCAGCAGCTAAGGG
>DAIQRF010000008.1:5247-13501 GCA_036786505.1 Casimicrobiaceae bacterium
GGTCGAGGCGGAATATGCGCAGCTCACGCGGGATTACGAAATTCAGAAGAAGACCTACGAGGGTCTTCTCGGCCGCCGGGAGGCCGCAGGCATGGGCATGGACGTTCAGGATATGGGCGGCGCGCAGTTCCGCGTGATCGATCCTCCGCGCGTGTCTCCGGAACCGGTCGCGCCGAACCGAGCGGCGCTTCTGGGCATTGCCTTTGCCGCGTCACTGCTGGCGGGATTGTTCGCGAGCTTCGTTGCAAGCCAGGTCATGCCGATCATTCATGACGCACGCACGCTGCGCGAGGTCAGCAAGCGTCCGATTCTCGGCATGGTATCCATGCTCCCGAGCGAGGCACTCGCGCGACTTCGGCGCCGCAGGGCGTTTTTGTTTGCCGGCGGCATTGGCGCGCTCTTTGCGTCGTTCACCGCCATATTCGTCTTGGCGCAACTAATCGGACACGTTGCCTGAGGAGCGATCGATGAGCTTGATCGAACAAGCCGCCAAGAGGCTGGAAGAATTGCGGGCCGCCGGCGCCGAGCTTCCGGATACCCCAGCGGGCGGCGGCGCAGACCCAATCAGACGCGACAATACGCCGACGCCGGAGGCGTTCGTGCGCGCCCTCGATGCACGCACGTCCAGTACTTCGCAGGACCTCGCCGCGTCCGGGCATCGTGGAATGCACTCCCCGGCAGCGCGCGCGCCGCATCCGCGCGTCGAAATCAACCTGGCACAGCTCGCGATGCGCGGCTACGTTACTCCGGAGGCCGGAACCTCGCAGATCGCCGATGAATTCCGCGTGATCAAGCGTCCGATCATTCGCAATGCCATCGCCCAGACGGGCGCAAATGCCAAGAACCGCAATCTGGTCATGGTCACCAGCGCGCTCCCGGCCGAAGGCAAGACGTTCACCGCGGTGAACCTGGCAATGAGCGTCGCAATGGAGCTCGACAGCACCGTGCTGCTCGTCGACGGCGACGTCGCACATCCTTCGCTTCCCGGTCTTCTCGGCGTTCCGAGCGAGCCGGGTTTGCTCGATCTTCTTACCCGCGACGACCTCGACGTCGCCGACGCATTGGTCCGGACGAACGTCGAGAAGCTGACGGTGCTGCCCGCGGGGTCGCGTCAACGACGCGCGACTGAGCTTCTGGCAAGCGAGCAGATGGCCGTTCTCCTGCGCGAGCTCGCATCGCGCTATTCCGACCGGATTATCATCTTCGACTCCCCCCCGTTGCTCCCAACGACCGAGGCGCGCGTGCTGGCGACGCACATGGATCAGATCATCATGGTGGTCGCTGCCGACACGACGACGCAGCACACCCTCAGCCACGCGCTGGCGACGATCGAAAACTGCGAGATCGTATTGATGATGCTCAACAAGGCGAGCCGCACCGACGTCGGAACCTACTATGGCTACCACGCGGACGACGAAGCGACCTGAGCTCCGGTCTGCGTCGCTCCGTTGCCGGCGAGGCGCGGTGGCGGAGCAGTCCATGAGCCGTGCACTGCCGTCCCGATTGTTCGAGTCCGTTCTCGCTCTGGTCGCGGCCTCCTCGCTTGCAGTACCCCCCGCGGTCGCGCAAACATTTCGTTTGACGCCGTCGATCTCGGTCGACGAAACGTTCACCAATAACGTCAATCTGGACACTCGCGCCGACGCAAAGAACGACTTCATTACGCGGCTCACACCGTCGTTTTCGGTCAGCGAGTCAGGCAGCCGTCTCAAGCTCAGTGGCTTTGTTTCGCTTCCTGTCTTCCTCTATGTCCGCACGAGCGAGAACGACAAGCTCCAGCCGCAGGTAAATTTGCAGAGCAGCGCCGAAGTCCTCGAAAAGCTTTTCTTCATCGATACGGCGATCTACGTGGCTCAGGGGTATACCTCTCCGTTCGGCGCGCGGCCACTGACTCTCACCACCGCGACCGGAAATCGCTTTACGGCGGAATCGTACAGCGTGAGTCCCTACGTGCGCGGCGGGAGAGGCGACTATAGCTACGAGTTGCGCGACAAGAACATCTGGACGACCTCGGATGGATCGGCCGGCTCGATTCGCAACTCGTCGTATACCAATGAGATCGTGGGTACGGCATCGAGGCGACCGGTTCCTCTCGGATGGACGATCGACTATGATCGAAGCGACGTCAAATTTCCCGATCAGGGCGCTCTGCTGACGCAACTCGGCCGTGCGCGCGCTGTGTGGAGGGTAGACCCGCAAGTCGAGCTCGGCGCTGGAGGCGGATACGAGGACAATCGATTCACGCTGGCGAGCTACAAGGGCGCGATCTACGGCGTCGGCGTTCGATGGCGACCCACGGAACGGACCACCGTCAGCGGCGACTTGGAACATCGTTTCTTCGGGACGTCCTATCATTTTGCGTTCGATCATCGAACGCCGCTTTCCGTCTGGAGCCTGCACGCCTCGCGCGATACGACAACCTATCCACAGCAACTCGCGTCTCTGCCGCCCGGCAGCAGCATTTCTGTGGTGCTCAATCAGCTTCTGCTTTCGAGTATCCCGGACCCGGAGCAGCGACAGGCCTACGTCGACCAGTTGATCAGGAACGGAGGCCTGCCGCTGCTGACATCCGGGCCGGTCAATCTGTTCACCCAGCAGGTTCTGTTGCAGGAAAACGCGACCGCGAGCCTGGGCTTGCTCGGCGCACGCAACAAGGTTTTCCTTTCGGTCTTCCGTGCGCGCAGCCAACCCATCGCGGGGGCGGGCATACCGCTCCTAGGACTGTTGTCTTCGCTTACCAACAATACGCAGACGGGCGGATCGATCGTCTGGACGCACAACCTGACGCCTTCGCTCACGCTGAACGCAAGTGCGGACGTGCTTCGCACGGTTGCGAACGCGCCCGATGTAGGCGAAACCAAGCAGGGCATCCTGCGTCTGACGCTTGCGACGCCGTTATCCGCAAACACTTCCGCCTATGCCGGAGCTCGATACCAGCGCCTTCGTTCCGATATCACCAGAGACTACGACGAAACCGCGGTTTACATAGGCATGAGCCACATCTTCCGCTGATCACCGCCATGTACGAGACCTTCTACAAGCTCACCGGCAAACCGTTCCAGCTCAACCCCGATCCCGCGTTTTTTTTCGGCAGTCGTGGCCACAAGCGCGCGTTCGCGTATCTGCAGTACGGCCTCTACCAAAGCGAAGGGTTCATCGTCATTACGGGCGAGGTCGGCGCGGGCAAGACCACGATCGTGCGCAGCCTTTTGGAGCAGCTCGATCGGGAAAAGGTCGTTGCCGCGCAGCTCGTCAGCACGCACCTGGACGCAGACGACATGCTTCGAGCGGTCGGAATCGCTTTCGGCCTCCCGGTCACGACGGTGAGCAAGGCCATCTTGCTGGGATCGCTGGAGGCGTTTCTGTGCAAACTAGCCACCGAGAACAAACGGGCGCTTCTCATCGTCGATGAGGCGCAGAATCTCACCGCGCGGGCGGTTGAGGAATTGCGCATGCTTTCCAACTTCCAGCTCGGCCGTCACGCGTTGCTGCAAAGCTTCCTGATCGGCCAGCCCGAGCTGCGCACCATGATGCAGGGCCCGCAGATGCAGCAGCTCAGGCAGCGGGTGACGGCCTCGTATCATCTGGGCCCGCTCGACCGGGCGGAGACGCAGGCATACATCGAGCACAGACTTCACCATGTCGGGTGGGCGGGCGATCCCGAATTCGAGCCGGCATGCTTCAATCTGATCCATTCGCTCACGACGGGCATCCCCCGACGGATCAATACGCTTTGCAATCGGCTGCTGCTCGCGGGATTCCTCGCTGAGAGGCATCGGCTTGGCGACGCAGACGTGCAAGCGATTGCACGCGAGATCGATGAAGAAATGGGCGCCAACGCGACGCTGGGCCTTGCGCCGGCGGCAGAAGGACCCGACGGCTCGCAGTCTGAGCTTGTGGCAGAGTTGCCTGCCGACGGCGCGATATTGCAAGTGCACCTTCGCCATATCGAGGAGCGCATCGATCGCCTGGACAAGACGGTCGGCGCCGCGGTCGACTTGCTGCACCGCATGCTCCATCCGGACAAGGCGAACAAACCGGGTACGCCGGCGGGGCTTTGATGGGCGAGATGATGCAGCCGCGTGGGCCTCTGGTCTGTGTCGTCGGCGCGCGGCCCAACTATATGAAGATGGCGCCGTTGATCCGCGCCTTTCGCGCGCGACAGGACCTCCCCGGCGTGGCGCTTGTCCATACCGGTCAGCATTACGACGTGGCGATGAACGAGCGGCTGTTCGCGGATCTCGAGCTGCCGTCGCCCGATATCAATCTGGACGTAGGTTCCGGCACCCACGCGATGCAGACCGCGGAGATCATGCGCCGCTTCGAGCCTGTGGTCGACGATCTGGCGCCGAGCTGCGTAATCGTCGTCGGCGACGTCAATTCGACGTTGGCCTGCAGCCTGGTCGCCAGCAAGAAGCGCATCCCGATCGCACACGTGGAAGCAGGCTTGCGCAGCTTCGATCGCGACATGCCCGAAGAAATCAACCGCCTGCTGACCGACCAGATCGCGGACTTGCTCTACACGACCGAGCGCGCAGGCAACGACAACCTGGCGCGCGAGGGTATTCCCGCCGAGCGGATTTATTTCGCCGGCAATGTGATGATCGATTCGCTGCTCCGGCATAGGCAAAAAGCGGTGCCGCCGGCCGAGACGCTCGCGATTGAAGGCGCAGGCGCGGGTTTTCTCGACGATGCGGTCGGTTTCGGTGTCGTCACGCTGCACCGTCCTTCGAACGTCGACGAGCCGGACTCGCTGGCAGAAGCCTTGCGGCTTCTGCGCGACGTTGCGGAGCGCGTCCCCCTGATCTGGCCGGTTCATCCGCGTGCACGCGCAAACATCGAGCGCTTTGCGCTGTTGCCCTTGCTGGCCGGAGCGCGCATAGCGCTCCTTGCGCCGCAAGGATACCTCGAGATGCTGGGGCTTCTTGCCGACGCGAGGCTGGTGCTCACCGATTCCGGAGGCATTCAGGAGGAGACCACCTCGCTCGCCGTGCCGTGTCTTACGATGCGGGACAACACCGAGCGGCCGATCACGGTGGAGCAGGGCACCAACACACTCGTCGGCCGCAATCGCGCGCTCGCGCTTCGGTGCGTCGAAGAGATTTTGCACACCGGCGGAAAGCGCGGCCGTCTTCCGGAGCTCTGGGACGGGCATGCGGCCGAACGCATTGCGGCACATCTCGCGGGCTGGCTCGCGCAGCGCCATGTCTGCCATGCGGCGATCCGGGCATGATATCGACTCGCTCACCGGCGACATCGATCGTCAACGCATTGACCATCGACGTCGAAGACTATTTCCAGGTCTCCGCGTTTGCCGAGCATGTTCGGCGCTGCGACTGGGATGCGATGCCTTGCCGCGTGGAAAGAAACATCGATCGCATCCTCGCGCTGCTTGACGAATCCGATGTGCGCGCGACGTTCTTTACGCTCGGCTGGATCGCCGAACGATATCCGGATCTGATACGGCGAATCGCGGACGCGGGTCACGAGCTTGCCAGCCACGGATTCTCACACCGGCGCGCGACCGAGCAGCAGCGCGACGAATTCCTGGCCGACATCCGGCTCGCCAAGGCAGTGCTGGAGGATATTTCCGGCCGGGGCGTCAGCGGCTACCGCGCGCCGAGCTTCTCGGTGGGGCCAGGCAACGTATGGGCCTTCGACTGCATCAGCGAAGCCGGTTATCGTTACAGCTCGAGCATCTATCCGATTCGTCATGACCACTATGGCGTGCCGGACGCGCCGCGCTTCGCGCACGAGAGCTCGCCGGGAGTGCTCGAGCTTCCCGTTGCCACGGTGCGCCTGTTCAGCACCAACTGGCCGGCCGGCGGCGGCGGGTATTTCCGCTTGCTGCCGTACGTTATCTCGCGCTGGTCCATCCGCCGCATCAATAACGTCGATCGCAAGCCGGCGATGTTCTATTTCCACCCTTGGGAGCTCGATCCCGAGCAGCCTCGCGTGAAAGGCATTCGGGCAAAGACGCGATTCCGCCATTACCTCAACCTCAAGCGCACGGAGCCCAGGCTGCGCCGGCTGATGGCGGATTTCCGCTGGGACCGCGTCGACCGGGTTTTCCTCAACGGTGGTGCTTGATGGATGCCGCGGCGAGGCAATCAGCCACCCAACGGCCCGCGGTGGCATGCCCCGTCGTGCGCGCGTTCGCCCCTGCGGATGCGCCGCGCTGGGAAACGTATGTCGAGGCGTGCGCTGAGGCGAGCTTCTTTCATCGCATCGGTTGGCGCCAGATCATCGAGGATGTCTTTCGCCACCGTACCCACTACCGCATCGCCGAACGTCGCGGGCAGATCGTCGGCGTCCTACCTCTTGCGGAGGTAAAGAGCCGGCTTTTCGGCCACGCGCTTGTCTCCTTGCCGTTCTGCGTCTACGGTGGCCCTGCGGCCGACGATGCCGACGCCGCGCGCGCCCTCGTCGAGGCGGCATGCGATCTTGCGCGATCGCTCGGCGTCGATCACCTGGAGCTCCGAAACCGCAGCCCGCGATGCCCGGACTGGCCGCGACAGGAGCTCTACGTGACCTTTCGGCGGGCGATCTCGTCCGACAGCGACGCGAACCTTCTTGCGATACCGCGCAAGCAGCGCGCCATGGTGCGCAAAGGCATGAAGTACGGCTTGCGCAGCGAGATCGACACATCGGTCGACCGCTTTTTTTCTCTCTATGCCGACAACGTCCATCGGCACGGGACACCGCCTTTCGCGAAGCACTACTTTTCCAGCCTGCGGCGCGTTTTCGGCGAATCCTGCGAAGTCCTCACGGTGCTCGACGCCGCCAACAGACCGCTAAGCGGCGTCTTAAGCTTCTACTTCAAGGGCGAAGTGCTCCCATACTATGCGGGTGACACGGTAGATGCGCGCGGGCTTGCCGCCAACGATTTCAAGTACTGGGAGCTGATGCGGCGGGCCTGCGAGCGCGGAATTCAGGGCTTCGACTACGGGCGCAGCAAGCTTGGTACCGGCTCGTACGATTTCAAGAAAAACTGGGGCTTCGAACCGTCGCCGCTGGCGTACGAATATCAATTGCTCAAACGCGAGGACGTACCGCAGAACAATCCGCTCAACCCGAAGTATCGCGCGTTCATCGCGCTGTGGCGCCGGTTGCCCAAGCCGGCTGCCAATGCACTTGGCCCGCATATCGTGCGCAACCTCGGTTGATCCGAACGCCATGGAACCGCTCCTTTTCCTCGTACACCGCATTCCCTTCCCCCCGAACAAGGGAGACAAGGTCCGCTCATTTCATCTGCTCGAGTTCCTGGCCTCACGCTATCGGATCCATCTCGGCACCTTCGCCGATGACCCGGCCGATCTTGAGCACCTTGCGCGCCTCCGGGAATATTGCGCTTCGCTGAACGTAGAGGTACTGCGGCCTTCGTTAGCGAGAATCCGCAGCCTTGCCGGCCTGTGGAGCGGCGAGCCGCTGACCTTGCGCTACTACCGAGATGGCGCGATGAGCGCATGGGCGCAGAAGACGGTACGCGAAGAAAAGATCAGGAAGGCGGTCGTGTTCTCGGCAGCGATGGCGCAATATGTGCCGAGGGCGGCGGATCTTCGCGTCGTCGTCGATTTCGTGGACGTCGACTCCGCCAAGTGGACCCAGTACGCGCGATCGCGGCCGTGGCCGTTGTCGACGATTTTCGGTCGCGAGGGCAGGCAGCTGCTCGCGTTCGAACGCTCGATCGCGCGGCGCGCCGACGCCAGCGTGTTCGTGACGCCCGCAGAAGCCGAGCTGTTTCGAACGCTCGCTCCCGAATGCACCTTGCGCGTTCATTACGCGCAGAACGGCGTGGACACCGACTACTTTTCACCCGTCCACGAGCTGCAGAGTCCGTTCGCGCCGGGCGAGGAGGCGATCGTCTTTACCGGTGCGATGGACTACTGGCCGAACGTCGACGCGGTGTGCTGGTTCGTTCACGAGTCGCTGCCGGCAATCCTGGCCGCGCGCCCGGACGCGCGCTTCTACATCGTCGGCATGCAGCCGTCGCCAGTCGTCCGTGCGCTCGCCCGCCCTGGTCAGGTCGTTGTCACCGGGCGGGTTCCGGATGTGCGTCCGTATCTCAAGCACGCGAGCGTCGTAGTGGCGCCGCTGCGGGTTGCGCGGGGTATCCAGAACAAGGTTCTCGAGGCGATGGCGATGGCGCGCCCGGTCGTTGCGTCCGCCGCCGCCGCCGATGCGCTTACCGTGGTTCCCGGCGTCGATTGCGCGGTCGCGGATAGCGCGCAGGAGCTCGCGCGCAAGACGATCG
>DAIQRF010000008.1:13511-16290 GCA_036786505.1 Casimicrobiaceae bacterium
ACCAATCTCGCACCTTTCGATGATCTCCTGACTGCCGTCGACGCGCTGCAGGCGGGGGCGGAATGATGGCCGAGCGGGAACTCGCCTCCGTCGTGTCTCCGGACCCGCCCCGTTCGGTCGAGGCGGTGGCGCCGCGGGCGCGTACCGCAGATGCTGCGGAAGAAGGCGCACTGGGCGTTGCGCTTACGGTCGTGCTGATCGTCGTCGGCGTGCTTGCGCTGTATTGGAAGACAACGCTATCGATGGTGGCGATCTGGGAGCGCTCCGAGACCTTCGCGCACGGATTCGTCGTCGTGCCCATCTTCTGTTACCTCCTGTGGCGGCGGCGTGAAACCCTCGCCGCGATAGAGGCGCGGCCATGCTGGCCGGCGCTATTCGGCGTTGCCGCGATGGGCGTCGTCTGGCTGCTCGGTGATCTCGTCAGCGCCGCCAGCGTCTCGCAGCTTGCGATGATCGGGATGATTCCGTTTGCGGTTTGGGCGATCCTCGGCACGCGCGTGGTGATGGCGCTCGCCATTCCTCTGGCCTTTCTCTTCTTCGCCGTGCCATTCGGCGAATTTCTGGTTCCGACCATGATGGATCGAACCGCGGATTTTACGGTCGCCGCGCTGCGCGCGAGCGGAGTCCCCGTCTATCGCGAAGGCAACTTCTTCGTCATCCCCAGCGGCGCGTGGTCGGTTGTCGAGGCCTGCAGCGGCTTGCGCTATCTTATCGCTTCGCTCATGGTTGGCTGCCTCTACGCGTACCTGTCGTATCGATCGACGCTGCGGCGCGTGGCATTCATCGCGGCATCGCTCATCGTGCCTATCGTCGCGAACTGGATGCGCGCCTACATGATCGTCATGATCGGCCATCTTTCCAGCAACAGGCTCGCGGTGGGCGCGGACCACCTCATTTATGGCTGGGTGTTCTTCGGTGTGGTCATGCTGCTGCTGCTTTTCATCGGCTCACGCTGGAGACAGGACGATGAGCCGATCGGCGTGAACAGCGATGCCAACGTCGGGGTCAACGCCGATGCGCTGCATGCCGCGGGACCGACGCGACACTCGCAGCGAAATCGCTGGGTTGCCGCGGCGCTCGCGTTTGCGCTGATGGGGGTCTGGCAGCCGCTTTCGGGCCGGCTGGACAGGTCGGAAAAGGCCGTTGCTGTCAGCCTGCCGCGCATCACTGCGATCAATGGATGGGTTCCGGTTTCCGAAGAGGTCGCGACATGGCGACCCGATCTGTCCGGCGCCCGCGCCGAGCTTCGGCAGACGTTTGTGAAGGACGGTCATCGCGTCGGACTTTACGTCGCGTTCTATCGTGGGCAGACGGCGGACGCAAAAGCGATTGCGTCGACGAATCAGATCGTTCGGACCACGAACCGGATCTGGAGACAGGTCGCAGCCGGCACGGTTTCAGCTACGGGGAACGAGGGAGCGTTCGACGTCCGCAGCGGCGTCGTCACGAGCCCAAGTGCGCGACTCGCGCTCTGGCAGTGGTACTGGGTCGACGCACACCTTACCTCGAACGACTATGCCGCCAAGCTCTATCAGGCCTTGTCGGTGCTCGAGCGTCACGGCGACGCGGCGGCCTGGGTGATCGTCTATACCGGGACCGACGCGGGCGAGGCGGAGGTGCGCCCGGTCCTCCAGGCGTTTACCGCGGACATGATGCAAGCTATCGATGCCGCGCTTCGGCAGGCGGCTAACGAATGAACGGGCAAACGGCGGGCGCCAAGGTGCCAGATATGCGACCGCTGATCGCGCACGTGGTCTTTCGCTTCGACGTGGGCGGGCTCGAGAACGGCGTGGCCAATCTGATCAATCGCATGCCGTCGGACGCCTATCGTCACGCGATCGTTTCGCTAACCGAGATCAGCGACTTCAGGGCTCGCATCGTCAAAGACGATGTGCGGTTTTTCGCATTGCACAAAAAGCCGGGCCACGGATTCATGCTCTATCCGAAGCTCGTGCACCTGTTCCGCCGCCTTCGACCGACGATTGTGCACACCCGCAATCTGGCCGCGCTCGAGGCGACGTTGCCGGCATGGCTCGCAGGCGTACGAGCGCGCGTGCACGGGGAACACGGCCGCGACATCGGCGATCTCGATGGCTCGAACCGGATCTACCAGCGGATTCGCCGCGTATACCGGCCGTTCGTCACCCGGTACGTCGCGCTGTCGCAGGATCTCGAACGGTACCTGCATTACGATATCGGCGTCGATTCAACGCGTATCGCGCGGATCTGCAACGGCGTGGACACGACCCGATTCGCGCCCGCCGCCTCGCGCGCTCCCATTGCGGGATGTCCTTTCAACGACCCCGATCTTTGGATCGTCGGCACGGTGGGGCGCATGCAGGCGGTCAAGGATCAGCCCACGCTTGCCCATGCGTTTGTTGCCGCCGTCCGAAACCCTGCGGTCGCGAGCCGCATGCGCCTGGTCATGGTGGGGGATGGGCCGCTGCGCGCGGAAGTCGAACGTGTGCTCAACGATGCAGGAGTCCGGCATCTGGCCTGGCTTCCGGGCGAGCGCTCCGATATTCCCGAGGTCCTGCGCGGGCTGGACTGCTTCGTCCTGTCTTCACTGGCCGAAGGGATCTCGAACACGATTCTCGAAGCCATGGCCACGGGCCTGCCCGTCATCGCGACCCGCGTCGGCGGCAACCCCGAACTCATCGAGGATGGAGCGACCGGCCGACTGGTACCCGCCGCCAGCAGCGACGCGATGGCGAGCGCGATGCTCGAATATTTCAACGACGCCGCGATGGCGCGTCGCCACGCGCTGGCGGCGAGACAA
>DAIQRF010000009.1:0-16282 GCA_036786505.1 Casimicrobiaceae bacterium
CCGGGCGGTCTTCGCCGGTCGACGGCGTCAGCCGCCGTCTTCCATCAGTTTTTGCTGGCGCTCGATGAATTCCTTGGTGCTGTCGATGCCGCGCTGGTTGAGCACGAAGTTGCGCACCGCGGCCTCGACCAGCACCGCAAGGTTGCGGCCGGCAGCGACGGGAATGGTCACCTTGCGAATAGGCACCGCGAGAATCTCCTGGTAGGTCGCGCTGACCTGCAGCCGGTCGAGCTCGGAGAATTGTTCGTTGCTGTGATCCTCGAGATGGACCATGAGCTTGAGCAGTTTGTGTGGACGCACCGCGGTCTCACCGAAGATGGTGCGGATGTTGAGCACGCCGATGCCGCGCACTTCGAGAAAATCCTTCAGCACGGCCGGGCAGCGGCCTTCCAGCGTGTCGGGAGAGATGCGATGCAGCTCGACGATGTCGTCGGCGACCAGGCCGTTGCCGCGGGAGATGAGCTCCAGCGCCAGCTCGCTCTTGCCGATCGCGGAAGCACCGGTAATGAGAACGCCCATTTCCAGAACATCGAGGAAGACGCCGTGCAGCGACGTCGATTCGGCGAGCACCCGCGACAGATACAGCCGTATCACTTCGACCAGGTGCGGCGATGGCTGCGGCGAGGTCAGCAAGGCAACGTTGTGCTTGTTGCATTCTTCCTGCAGGTGCGTCGGCACGTCCTCGCCGTTGGCAATGATGATCGCCACCAGCTCGGTCGTGAACAGCCGCGAGATCGAGGCCTGGAGAGCATCCTCCGGCAACGCGCGCAAGTGCGCGGCCTCCGCCGCGCCGAGGAGCTGGACACGGAACGGGTGGATGAAATTCATGTGCCCGACTTGTCCGATGGTCGGCTTCAGCGCCGCGTCGCCGGTCAAGATGCGGTTCCCGCCCTGACGACCCGCAATCCACTCCAGCCCGAGACGCTCGTGGTTGTCCTCGAACACGCGCTCGAAGCTCACCTGCCGCATGGCGCCGGCTTCGTTCATCGCGGCGCCGGAGCCCAGGTCGAGAACACGCGATGGATGCCGCTCGCGTCGGTCGCGGTGGCGACCTGGTCGCGAAAAGTTTTTTCACTGAACATCTGAGCGAGCTCGGACAGGAGCTCGAGATGCTCTTCGGTGGCCTGTTCCGGCACCAGCAGCACGAACACCTGTTCGACAGGCTTGCCGTCGGGAGCGTCGAACGGAATCGGCTGCAGCGGTCGAACAAACGCTCCGAGCGCTCGCCCAAGGCCCTTGATCCGGCCATGAGGAATGGCAATGCCCTGGCCCAAACCGGTCGACCCGAGACGCTCGCGCGCGAAGAGGCTGTCGAAGACGATCGAGCGCGCGATCTGCGCGTGGTTCTCGAACAACTGGCCGATCTGCTCGAACAGCCGCTTTTTGCTGGTCGCCTCCACGTCGAGCGCGATATTCGTCTCGGGCAGGAGATCCGCGATGTGGGTCATCGCTAGCGCGTACGTGTCTTGCCCGTGGCGGGCGCATCCGCGGCACGCTTGATCGCCGCCGGCAGGTGCCGGCTGCCGTTGCGCTTTTCCTTGTGCCGCAACACCTGCCGATCGAGCTTGTCGGCGAGCGCGTCGATCGCCGCGTACATGTCGGCCTCGACGCATTCGGCGTGGATTTCCTTGCCGCGGATGTGAAGATTGGCGGTGATCTGTTGCCTGAGCTTGTCGACCGACAGCACGACGTTTACGTCGATCACATGGTCAAAGTGGCGGGTCACGCGCTCGAGCTTGGATGTTACGTATTCGCGAATGGCGGGGGTGATCAACAGGTGATGGCCGGTCAGGTTTAGATTCATTCAACGCTCCTTGTGCTTGCGGTGCCTGATCTACATCATCTTGCGCAGATTGACTGGCGGTATTTGCAGCGCTTCGCGATATTTCGCGATCGTCCGCCTCGCGACGACGATCCCCTGGTCACCGAGGAGGTCCGCGATGCGGCTGTCGGTGAGCGGCGTGTTGCGGTCCTCGGCGGCGATGAGCTGCTTGATCAGCGCACGGATCGCGGTCGCGGATGCCGCGCCGCCGGTATCGGTCGCGACGTGGCTGCCGAAGAAATACTTGAGCTCGTAAGTTCCGCGCGCGGTGAGCATGTATTTCTGCGTCGTTACGCGTGAGATCGTCGATTCGTGCAGGCTCAGGATTTCGGCAATCTCCCGCAGCACCATCGGCCGCATCGCTACGTCACCATGGTCGAAGAAATGCCGCTGCCGGTCGACGATTGCCTGCGACACGCGCAGGATGGTTTCGAATCGCTGCTGGACGTTGCGGATCAGCCATTTCGCCTCCTGCAGCTGCGCCGCGAGCTGCTGATTCGACGAGTCGCGATTGCGGGTGAGGATTTCGGCATAGATCCGGTTCAGCCGCAGCTTGGGCATTGCGGCATCGTTGAGCGCCGCAATCCACTTGCCTCTTACTTTCCGTACGACCACGTCCGGGATCACATAGTTCGCCTCGGTCCTGGAAAATTCGGCGCCGGGACGTGGATTGAGGCTGGTGATCAACGTGCGCACACCACGCAGCCCCGCGTCGTCGATATGGAGCAGGCGTTTCAGTTTGCCGAAGTCGCGCGCGGCAAGCAAAGGCAGATGCTGCTCCACCAATTTCATCGCCTCCGCCCGGAACGGCGTCGTGGCGGGCTTCGCTTTCAGCTGCAGACCGAGACATTCGGCCGCGTCGCGGGCGCCGACTCCCGCAGGCTCCATGTTCTGCAGGCGGCGCAGTCCGATGGAAAGCTCGTCGGCTTCGAGGCCCAGCTCTTCGGGGAACAATTCCACCAGCTCGTCGAGCGAAGTCTGCAGATAGCCGTCCTCGTCCAGGGCGTCGATCAGCGCGGATACGATCTGCCGATCGCGAAGCGGAAGGTTACACAGCGCGAGTTGCGCGTTGAGGTGATCGCGCAGCGAGCTGGTCGCCACTTGCTGCGGGGAAAAGTTCTCATCGTCGTCGTCGCCCGAGGCCGAGCCCCAATCGCCGTCGCCTCCCGCATTGGCGAGCAGATCGAAGTCGCCCGGCGCCCGCTCGTCGCGCACATCACTGGACGACTCGGTGCTCGCCGTCGCGGTGCTGGCTTCCATCGAAAACTCAGGCGGCGGCGCCGGCGTCTCGTCCTCGTCGGCTTTCTCCAGCAGCGGATTTTCCTGCAGCAGGCGCTCGACCTCGGCATTGAGCTCGAGCGTCGAAAGTTGCAGCAGGCGAATCGACTGCTGCAACTGCGGAGTGAGCGTTAGATGTTGCGAAAGCTTGAGCTGGAGGGTTGGCTTCATGGTCATGCACTCTCGCAGCCAACATCAAAGCCGGAAATGCTCCCCTAAATAGACCTTTCTCACGCTTTCATTATAAACAATTTCGTCCGGCGTTCCGGATGCAAGCACCCGGCCTTCATTGATGATGTACGCGCGGTCGCAGATGCCAAGCGTCTCCCGCACATTGTGATCCGTGATCATGACGCCAATGTCGCGTTCTTTCAGGAAGCCGATGATCTTCTGGATGTCGAGCACCGCGAGCGGGTCGATACCGGCAAACGGCTCATCAAGCAGTATGAATCTTGGCCGGGTCGCCAGGGCGCGGGCGATTTCGACTCGCCGGCGCTCGCCGCCGGAGAGGCTGACCGCGGACGCGTCGCGAAGATGCGAGATCGACAGGTCTTCGAGCAGCGCGTCGAGGCGATTGGCGATCTCGTCGCCATCGACTCCCTGAAGCTCGAGGATGGCCTGGACATTCTCGGCCACGGAAAGCTTCCGGAATATCGACGCTTCCTGCGGCAGATACGAGAGCCCAAGCCGCGCTCGCACATGAATGGGCATGCGGGTCAGGTCGTCGCCGTCGAGCTCGATGGTCCCGCCGTCGGTCGCAACCAGGCCGACGATCATGTAAAAGCAGGTCGTCTTGCCCGCGCCATTGGGTCCGAGCAGGCCGATCACCTCTCCGCTTCCCACGGAGAGCGACACATCGTGCACGACGGTGCGCGACTTGTAGCGCTTGTTCAGCTTGGCGACCGAAAGCGTGCTGGCCGCCGCCGTCACTTGGCGGACTCCAGCTTCAACGACGCGTCGGGCTTGAGTGCGACTGGCTCGCTGGATTTCTGCGGCGCGGTCTTGCCGTCCTTCGAGTCCTTCGAGTCCTTTGCATCCTTGCCGTCTTTCGGCTGCGGCAGGAAGACGCCGCGGACGCGGGTGCCGAGTGGAGGTTCGCCGGCCGCGGGTGGCTTGCTGTCAGGGCGACCTTCAGCTTTGTAGACGTTGGTCTCCGCGTTGTACGAGATATAGTTGCCGCGGAGCTCGTCGCCCGCTCTCTTGAGCAGTGCGCGATCGAATAGCTCGACGATGCGCTTCGTTCCGTCGTACACGATGCGCTGCGCGAAGCCTTCATAATAATCGTCGGTGCCATCGCGCTTTTCGCGAAAGCTGACCGGGTTGCCCCACGCGGTCGCCGACACCGAGTTATCGGGATTCTGATGGAACTGGATCCGATCGGCGTGGATCGTCAGCGTCCCTTGGGTAATGACGACGTTGCCGATCAAATCGCTGATCTTGGTGTCCGTGTTGCCGCCGAGCGAGTCGCCCTGGAAGTTGATCGGCTTGTCACGATCCGCCTTCTCTGCGAGGGCGCACGGAACATGAAAAACGAATGCGCATAGCAATGCGCAGAGCGACGTCAGGATGGGGCGCGCGCGAGACGGGGTGGCGAGGCAGGACATCACGCTACTTGTTCGGCTGCAACTGTCCGCTGACGCGGGACTTGAACTTGAAGGTCTTGGCCTTGTTGTCGAATTCCATTCCTGTTGCATTGATTATCCCACGAGGGTCCGAGATCGTCACCGGCTTGTCGGTCTCGATCTTATCCTCCTTTGGCAGGACGTGAAGGTATTCGCTGGTCACCGTGAGGGCGCCCTTGTCACGCTCTCCCGCCGCCGCTGCACGGACGCCCTTGACGTTGCCGGTGAAGTAAGCGTTTTTCTGATCGCCGGTAATCATGCCACGATCGGCGGTGATGCTCACCGGCGGCTTGCCGGGATCGCTGAACGTGATCAGCGGTGACTCGAATTCGGTCGTGTCGTCGTCCGGGAAATGGCGCGCCATCCTGGCGGTGATCGATTGCCGGACCCGGCCTTGAGGGTCGAGGCTCATGGCCTTGAAATCCTCGATGTAAAGATCCATATCGTGGCGGCCGGAGCCATCGAACGCCGCCCTGTCGGGCTGCACCTGAGCGTTGAGCCAATAGGTCAACGCCGCGAACGCTCCGAGGAGGAACACCGGAGACCACGCGATCAGCCGGTCAAGCCAGGCACGGCCGCGGGTCATGATTCGAACTGCGCGATGCGTTGCGCGAGATCGCCGCGCGGACCGAGAATGAGCTCGCAGACCTCTCGCACCGCGCCGGCGCCTCCCTCCGCGCGCGTGACGTAATGCGCCCGGCGCTTGACCACCTCGGGCGCGTGCGGCACGGTCGTGCTCAATCCGCAACGCAGGAGCAGCGGCAGATCGGGAAGATCGTCGCCGATGTGCGCGCACTCTTCGACGGCCATGCCGAGCTCCGAGCGCAGACGCTCCCATGGCGCAAGCTTGTTCTCCGCGCCAAGGACCACGTGGGCAACGGAAAGGTGTTTCGCACGCTTGGTCACCGCGGGCGCGGAGCTGCCCGTGATCCATGCGACGACAATGCCGGCCTCGTGCAACATCTTCAAGCCGAGTCCGTCGAGCGTCGAAAACGCCTTCATTTCACTGCCATCGTCGGCGTAGTACAGCTTGCCGTCGGTGAGGATGCCGTCGACATCGCAGGAAAGCATTCGCACCGCGCGCGCTCGTGCCAGCAGATCGGGCGTGGTCATCGCGCATTCCAACGGCGCGTCATACCACCTTCGCCCGGAAAAGATCGTGCAGGTGCAGCGCGCCGACCAATCGCCGTTCATCGTCGACGATCAAAAGCTGGCTGACCTTCGGCGGCGCCTCCATCAGCTCCACGCAATCGATCGCCAGCCGGTCAGGTCCGATGGTGCGCGGATTCGCGGTCATCAGCTCGGCGACGTTCGCAGCGCCGAAATCGCGAATTTTGGGAAGGCATCGCCTCAGGTCGCCATCGGTGAAGACGCCGGCGACGCGGCGATCCTCATCGATGACCGCGGTCATTCCCATGCCCTTGCTGCTCATTTCCACGATCGCATCGGCGAAGCTCGCAGTCAGCGGCACCGTCGGCAGCGCGGCGCCGGTACGCATGACGTCGCGAACGTGGGTGAGCAGCTTGCGGCCGAGCGAGCCGCCGGGGTGCGAGCGCGCGAAGTCTTCCACCGAAAAACCGCGCGCGTCGAGCAAAGTGAGCGCCAGTGCGTCGCCGAGCGCGAGCGCGGCGGTGGTGCTCGCGGTCGGGGCCAGCCCGAGCGGGCACGCCTCGGTGTCGACGCTGGCGTCGAGATGTACATCCGCGGCGTACGCGAGCGACGACTGCTCGTTGCCGGTGAGCGCGATCAATTTGGCGCCCTGGCGTTTGAAATGCGGGACCAGCGACACCAGCTCGTCGGTTTCACCCGAGTTCGAAAGCAGCAGCACGATGTCGTCGGCGGTGATCATGCCGAGATCGCCGTGACTCGCCTCGGCCGCGTGCACGAAAAACGCCGGAGTTCCGGTCGAGGCAAGCGTCGCCGCGAGCTTGCGCGCGATGTGGCCGGATTTGCCGATGCCGGTGACGACCACGCGTCCGCGGCATTCGAAGAGCGCGCGGGCGGCGGCGAGAAATGCGGCGCCGAGGCGCCCTTCGAGCGCGCGGATGGCCGCGGCCTCCGTCGCGAGAACGTCGCGAGCGAGCCTGAGGACGCGTTCGGGCTCGATGCCGACAGCGGGCACCGGTTCGGCTGCTCGGATCGGCGCGGACATGCGGGGAAGTATAGCCGAACCCTCGATGGGGCGGCGCGGACGCTGTGCTACATTCGTACGAGGTCTTCAGCGCGCTGGCCGATCACCGATGCCACAGACATTGCAGCTCATTTTGTTGCTGCTGGCGGCGGCCGTCGTGGTGGTCGTTGCCTGCCGTCTTCTGCACCTTCCGCCGATTCTCGGCTATCTCGTCGTTGGCATTGCCGTCGGCCCGCATGCGCTCGGGTGGGTGCCGGACAACGCCGATGTCCGCGATCTGGCCGAGTTCGGCATCGTGTTCCTCATGTTTTCCATCGGCCTCGAGTTCAGCCTGCCACAGCTGAAGGCGATGCGCCGTGCGGTGTTCGGACTCGGCCTGGCGCAGGTAGCGATTACGACGGTGGCAGCCATGTTCGCGTTGCACCTCCTGGGCTACCGATGGCTGGCGGGGCTCGCGCTTGGCGGCGCCCTGGCGATGAGCTCGACCGCGATCGTATCCAAGATGCTGGCCGAGCGCACCGAGCTCAACACCGCGCACGGCCGCGACGCAATGGGCATTCTTCTGTTTCAGGATCTTGCCGTGGTGGCGTTTCTGATCGCCATTCCGACACTCGGCGAAGGCGGAGCAGATTTCTGGAAGACCCTGGCGCTGGCCGGTGTCAAAGCCGCCCTGGCGCTGGCGGTGATCCTTTTTTTCGGCCAAGGACCGACCCGAGCCTGGTTTCATCTCGTCGCGCGACAGCGATCGTCCGAGCTTTTCATGCTCAACATTCTGCTGGTCACGCTCGGTTTGGCAGCGCTCACCCAAATCGCCGGGCTTTCATTCGCGCTCGGTGCGTTTCTTGCGGGGATGCTGATCGCGGAGACCGAATATCGCTACCAGGTTGAGGAGGACATCAAGCCGTTTCGCGACGTGCTCCTGGGACTGTTTTTCGTCACCGTCGGCATGTATCTCGATCCGAGCGTGGTCGCGCAACACTTCGGCTGGGTGTGCCTGTTGCTGTTGGGCCCTGTGCTGGCAAAGCTTGCGCTGATCGTGCTGTTGGCGAGAGCTTTCGGCGCGCCGCTCGGCACCGCACTGCGAACCGGCTTTTATCTCGCGCAGGCCGGCGAGTTCGCCATCGTGATCCTCGCCTTGTCGACCGACCTGGGCGTCATCGACCGAACGCTGTCGCAGCTGGTGTTGGCGGCCATGGTGCTTTCGATGTTGTCGGCGCCGTTCCTGATCCAGTTCGCCGAGCCTCTTGCGCGCCGGTTGACCGCCAACGACTGGCTCACGCGCGCCACCCAACTCACCAACATCGCGGCGCGAACACTGGCTCGCCAGGGACACGTCATCATCTGCGGTTATGGGCGCAGCGGGCAGAATCTCGCGCGCCTGCTGGAGGCGGAAGAGATTTCCTTTCTCGCGCTCGATTCCGATCCGCAACGCGTGCGCGAGGCCGCGGCAGACGGCGGCAGCGTGGTCTACGGCGACGCAGGACGCCGCGAGGCACTGATGGCCGCCGGCCTCTCCAAGGCGCGCGCGGTCGTGGTGACGTTTGTCGACACGCCTACCGCGCTCAAGATTCTGCACCACGTGCATGAGGCGTGTCCCGATGTGCCGGTGATCGTGCGCACGCTGGACGACACCGAGCTCGACCTGCTGCTCAAGGCCGGCGCCGCCGAAGTCGTGCCCGAAGTTCTCGAGGGCAGCCTGATGCTGGCGTCGCATTCGCTGCTACTGGTCGGCGTGCCGCTCAACCGCGTACTGCTGCGCATTCGCGCGATCCGCGAGGAGCGCTACAGTCTTTTCCGCGGTTTCTTTCACGGTGCGACCGACACCGCGGACGCCGCGGAAAACGTTCAAGCGCGGCTGCACTCGGTGCGATTGACCGAGCGCTCGTCCGCCGTCGGCAAGTCGCTCGGCGAAATCGCGCTTGGCGACAGAGTCGAGGTGACGGGCGTGCGCCGCCGCGGCGCGCGATCGGAAGTGCCGCAACCCCAGTATCGATTCGAAGCCGGCGACATCCTGGTGCTGCTGGGCCGCCCCGAGGATCTTGCGGCGGTTGAGGAAACATTGTTGCGAGGCTGATCTCGAAGTGTCCGGTCGTTGTTGCGTGCGGATGAACCCGATACAATCAACGTCCCTTCGGAATCAGGCTTACCAGAAATGCCGGTTGCAACCACCGCGGCGTCGCATGCGGCGCTGACCCCGACGCGCCGACTCGATCCCGCTGCGGCGGCGATCGAGCTCGTCGATGTGCATTTTGCGTACGACACGCGCGAGATCCTGAAGGGCATCACGATGTCGGTGCCTCGCGGGAAGATCGTCGCGATCATGGGCGGCAGCGGCTGCGGCAAGACAACCATCCTGAGGCTCATCGGCGGACAACTCAAGCCCTCCTCGGGCGAGGTCCGCGTCGGCGGCCAATCGGTGCCCGACCTCGAGCCTGACGCGTTGTACGCGTTGCGGCGCCGCTGCGGCATGCTGTTTCAGTTCGGCGCGCTGTTCACCGACATGAGCGTATTCGAGAACATCGCGTTTCCCATGCGCGAGCACACCGAGCTGCCCGAAGAGCTCATTCGCGACCTGGTGCTGATGAAGCTTCACGCCGTCGGCTTGCGCGGCGCCGCGCAGCTTATGCCCTCCGAGCTGTCGGGAGGCATGGGCCGTCGCGTCGCGCTGGCGCGCGCGATCGCTCTCGATCCGATGCTGGTGATGTACGACGAGCCTTTCGCCGGGCTCGATCCTATTTCGCTCGGCGTCGTAGGCCAGCTGATACGACGTCTGAACGATGCGCTCGGTATCACCTCGGTGGTCGTGACGCACGACGTGTACGAATCCCTGAAGATCGTCGACTACCTTTATTTCGTGTCCGAAGGAAAGATCGTTGCCAGCGGCGCTCCCGAGGAGGTCCGCGCGTCGGCCGATCTGTACGTTCGCCAGTTCGTCGACGGCGCGCCCGACGGCCCAGTGCCGTTTCATTACCCGGCCCCGCCGTATCGCGACACGCTTTTCGCCGATGTCGACGCTGATGTCAAATGAGGCGCTAGGCGAGCTGGGACAGGGCCTGCGTCGCCTCGGCGGAGCGGTGACGGGCGGCATCGCCTGGGTGGGCTATGCGGCACGGTTCATGACGGCGGTCGTCTGGCACTCCCCGGCGGCGTTCCGGCGCCTGCATCTGACGCTGCGCGAGATCTATTTTTCCGGCGTCCTGTCGCTGGTCATCATTTTGACCTCGGGTTTGTTCGTCGGGATGGTATTGTCGCTGCAAGGCTACGAAGTGCTGGCGCGTTACGGCGCCGACGAGCAGCTGGGGATTTTGGTGGCGCTGTCGCTGGTGAAGGAACTCGGGCCTGTGCTGGCAGGTCTTCTGTTCGCCAGCAGGGCCGGTTCGGCGATCACCGCCGAGATAGGTTTGATGAAGGCGACCGAGCAGCTTTCGGCGATGGAAATGATGGCGGTCGATCCGATCGCACGGGTCGTGGCGCCGCGTTTCTGGGCCGGCGTCATCTCAATGCCGCTGTTGGCCGCACTTTTTTCCACATTGGGCATCTTCGGCGCCTATCTCATCGGCGTCCGAGTGCTCGGCGTCGACGCCGGGGCGTTCTGGGGGCAAATGCAGGCCGGCGTCAAAGTGTGGCCCGACGTGAGCAACGGCATCATCAAGAGCCTCGTGTTCGGCACCGCCGTATCGCTGATCGCGGTGCTCGATGGCTATGACGCGAAGCCGACCGCGGAAGGCGTTTCCAGCGCGACCACGCGTACCGTCGTGGTGTCCTCGCTGGCGATCCTCGCGCTCGACTTCGTGTTGACTGTGTTCATGTTCAGGGGAGTTGGCTCGTGAATCGTTCCGCGATCGACCTTTGGGTCGGCATTTTCGTCGCCATCGGGTTTGGCGCGATTCTTTTCCTGGCGCTGAAGGTGGGAAATCTGCTTACCCTGGACCGGACGCCGGGCTATCATCTGCAAGCTAACTTCGACAATATCGGCGGCCTCAAGCTGCGTGCGCCGGTCAAGGCGGCCGGCGTGATCGTGGGCCGGGTCGAGTCCATCCGGCTCGACCCGAAGAGTTACCAAGCGATGGTCACCATGCGCATCAACCGCGAGGTCGCCTTCACCAAGGACACGATCGCGTCGATCAACACCTCCGGCTTGCTCGGTGAGGTGTATATCGGGCTCGACGCCGGCGGTGACACGGTGATGCTCAAGGATGGCGACCACATCGCCAAAACGCAGTCCGCGGTGGTGATCGAGAAGCTGATCGGACAGTTTCTTTTCGACAAGGCATCCGACGCAGGAGCCAAGAAATGAACGCATTGAATCGCAGAATCGCACCCGCGCTCGCTCTCTGCGCAACGGTGCTCGCCGGCTGTGCCGCGGCACCCTCGCGGGTCGACCCGTTGGAGCCATGGAACCGCGCGATGTACTCCGTGCACGAGGTCGTTGACGGCAACGTCATCAAGCCCATCGCCAAGGCCTATGTCCAGGTCACGCCGGAACCGATACGCACCGGCGTGTCGAATTTCTTTGGCAACATCGACGACCTTTTTACCGGCATCAACGACGCGCTGCAGGGCAACGGCAATCGCGCCGGAGACGCCTTCGGACGCGTGTTGCTGAACTCGACGTTCGGATTGGGAGGAATTTTCGATCTGGCGTCGATGATGGGCATTACCAAGGACAAGAACGATTTCGGCCTGACCTTCGGCAAGTGGGGCGCGCCCGACGGGGCGTATCTTTTCATTCCCCTGTTCGGTCCGACAACCGTGCGCGACGGCACCGGCGCTCTGGTGCGCATCTACGCCAGTCCGACCGGATATATCAGCGACGTGGCCGTTCGCAATTCACTTTACGCGCTTGGATACCTGGACACTCGCGCGCAACTGCTCCAGGGCGAAGGCGTGCTCGACACCGCCGCCCTCGACAAGTACCGCTTCCTGCGCAACGCCTATCTAAAGGCCCGGCGCTACCAGCTCTACGATGGCAAGCCGCCGCCGGAAGCCGAGGAAGAATGACGCCGCGGATGGTGAGCGGCTCTTGGCGCGCAACGGCGACACGCGCTCTGGCTGTGGTCAAAATGAAGAACTGACGACCATTTTCGCTGTCCATGCGTTTCCAAGCCATGAATACGATGAGGACCACCATGCTACGCACGCTGTTGTCGACCCTGATTTTGCTGCCGCTCGCGCTGTCGGTGCAGCCGGCATTGGCCGAGGAGGCGCCCGACGCCTTGGTCAAGCGCGTGGCCGAAGACGTGCTTGCCACGATCCGCTCCGACAAGGATCTGCAGGCCGGCAATCAGGCCAAGGTCAAGCAGTTGATCGAAACCAAGCTTGCGCCCAATTTCGACTTCGCGCGCATGACCGCATTGGCGGTGGGCCGCAACTGGCGGACCGCCAACCCCGAGCAGCAAAAGCGGCTCACCGACCAGTTTCGTACGTTGCTGGTGCGCACCTATTCGGGAGCGCTGACCGGCTATCGCGACAACACCATGGACTACAAGCCGCTGCGCATGAACGCCGGCGATAGCGAAGTCATCGTTCGCACGGAAGTGCGCCGTGCCGGGCAGGTTCCGGTGCAGATCGACTACAACATGGCCAAGACGCCGGAAGGCTGGAAGGCCTATGACGTTGCCGTTGCCGGCGTGAGCCTGGTGACCAATTATCGCGATGAGTTCAACGACATCGTCCGGAACTCCGGCATCGACGGCCTGATCAAGGCGCTCGACGCCAAGAACCAAGGCCGGGCGCCGCCGCCTGCCAAGTGAGCGAGGTCACGACCGCGTTTCCGGTGGAGGGCGAGCGTTGGATGCCCGCCGGTCCGCTGACCATGGACTGCGCCGCGACCGTGCTAGCGGCGAGCGCCGACGTGGCGCTGCCGGCGACCGGCGTCGTGGATCTGGAACGTGTCGAGGCGGTCGACTCGGCCGGCGTGGCACTCTTGCTCGCCTGGAAGCGCCGCGAGGCGGCCGAAGGCAAGCCGCTCGCGTTTACTCATCTTCCGCCAAGCCTCGCGTCGCTCGCGCAACTCTACGGCGTCGAGGAGTTCCTGGTCGCGGACCCGACCTGACTTCGTACCCCACTGAGCGCTCGAACCGGATCGTCTTGCCGCGATGAGCGCCGCGGTCGAAATCGTCGATGTCGCGCGCCGCTTTGGCGCGGTGCAGGCGCTGGCCGGCGTCGATCTCATCGTCGAGGAGGGCGAATTCTTTGGCTTACTCGGCCCCAACGGCGCCGGCAAGACGACGTTGATCTCGATCGTCGCCGGGCTCACACGCGCTGACCGCGGAACGGCGCGAGTGCTCGGTCACGACGTGGTGACCGATTATCGCCGGGCACGCAGGCTGCTCGGTGTGGTGCCGCAGGAGTTGGTGTTCGATCCGTTCTTCACCGTCCGCGAAACCCTCAGGATTCAGGCAGGCTACTTCGGTCTGCGCAACAACGACGCATGGATCGACGAGATCCTGCATCACCTCGACCTCGCCTCAAAGGCCGACGCCAATATGCGCGCGCTGTCCGGCGGCATGAAGCGCCGAGTGCTGGTCGGCCAAGCGCTGGTGCACAAGCCGCCGGTGATCGTGCTCGACGAGCCCACCGCGGGCGTCGACGTCGAGCTGCGCCAAAGCCTGTGGGGGTTCATCCGCAAGCTCAACCGCGACGGGCACACGATCATCCTCACTACGCACTATCTGGAGGAGGCCGAAGCGTTGTGCGGCAGGATCGCGATGCTTAAGGCCGGAAAAGTTGTCGCGCTCGACACAACGCAGAACCTGCTGTCGAGTTTCGCAGGCCTGACGGTGCGACTCACCGCCGACGCCTTGCCCGAGGTCTGGCGCGAGCGTGTCCTGAGGCACGAAGGCGCGACGTACCTGTTGTCACTGACCAGTTACGCCGAGCTCGAGAGCCTGCTCTCGGCGCTGCGTGAACACGGAGTTGCGATCGCCGAGCTCGCGTTGCAGGAGGCCGATCTGGAGCAGGTCTTTCTCAGGATCATGAAACGGCCAGCCTGAGGACGGACCTGAGGATGGAGCTGATTCGACACCGCTCGGGCTGGCAGACGCTGCTCTACAAGGAGCTGCTGCGATTCTGGAAGGTGAGCTTTCAGACCATCCTCGCGCCGGTGCTGACGTCGCTGCTGTACCTTCTGATTTTCTCGCACGTGCTGGAGTCGCACGTTTCGGTGTTCGACGGACGGGTCCGCTACACGGCGTTTCTTGTCCCCGGTCTGGTGATGATGTCGGTGCTCCAGAACGCGTTCGCCAACAGCTCGTCCTCGTTGATCCAGTCCAAGATCACGGGCAATCTGATCTTCGTGCTACTGCCGCCCTTGTCCCCTCTCGATCTGTTCGCGGCATACGTGGTCGGCGCGATGGTGCGCGGAATTTCCGTCGGTCTCGGCGTGTTTCTGGTCACGCTGTGGTTCGCGCCGATCGCGCCGACGCACCCGTTGTGGGCGCTCGCATTTGCCTTGCTGGGAAGCATGATCCTCGGCGTGCTCGGACTCCTTGCCGGCATCTGGGCGGACAAGTTCGACCAGCTCGCCGCATTCCAGAATTTCCTGATCATGCCGCTGACGTTTTTGTCAGGCGTTTTCTACTCGATCCATTCACTGCCGCCGTTCTGGCAAACGCTGTCGCATTTCAATCCGTTCTTCTATATGATCGACGGCTTTCGCTACGGCTTTTTCGGGCTTTCCGATATCGAGCCGGGCTTGAGCCTCGCGATCATTGCCATGTCCTGCGGCGCGCTGAGCGCCTTGACGCTTTGGGTACTCAAGCGCGGCTATAAGTTACGGCACTGAGTACGACACTGAGTACGACACTGAGTACGACACTGAGTACGACACCGAGTACGACACTGAGCGCGATCGAACGAAGCACCGAGCCGTCATCTCTGGAGCAAGTCGTGGTTACCCCGGAATACATCGAACACGCGATTCAAGCCGGCCTCGCCTGCGAGCATGTCGAGGTTGCCGGCGACGGACAGCATTTCCAGGCCGTGATCGTAAGCGACGCTTTCGCGGGCCTGACTAAGGTCAAGCAGCATCAGCTCGTGTACCGCGCGCTAGGGGACAGGATGGGTGAGGAAATCCACGCGCTGTCGATGCAGACGCTGACGCCGGCGCAATGGTCCGCGCACCGACCTGCGCAGCCGTAACGTGGCCAAACTGGCGATCGAGGGTGGAGTCGCGCTCAGCGGCGAGGTTTCCATTTCCGGCGCGAAAAACGCGGCGCTGCCGATTCTGTGCGCGGCGCTGCTCACGCCCGATCCGCTCACGCTCGACAATCTGCCGCAGCTCAACGACGTGCGCACCATGCGCTCGCTGCTCTCGCAGATGGGCGTGCGGGCCGAAGCGCACAACGGAGCGCTGACGCTGTCCGCAAAGCAAGTGGACTGGCCGCTCGCTCCGTACGAGATGGTGAAGACGATGCGGGCGTCGATTCTGGCGCTCGGGCCGCTGCTCGCGCGGTGCGGCGAGGCGCGTGTATCGCTGCCCGGGGGATGCGCCATCGGACTGCGGCCGGTCGATCAGCACATCAAGGGTCTGCAGGCGATGGGCGCCGAGATCGATCTCGACCACGGCTACATCGACGCCAAGGCGGCGCGTCTCACCGGTGTGCGCTTCGTGTTTGACGTCATCACGGTGACCGGCACCGAGAATCTGATGATGGCCGCGACGCTGGCGTCGGGGACGACGGTACTGGAAAATGCGGCACGCGAGCCGGAAATCGGCGACCTCGCCGACTGCCTCATGGCGATGGGGGCGAAAATCACCGGCGCCGGCAGCCATCGCATCGTCATCGAAGGCGTCGCGACGCTGCATGGTGCGCGACACGCGATCATGCCGGACCGAATCGAGACCGGCACCTTCCTCGCGGCGGCGACAGCGGCCGGCGGCGACGTCTCGCTCGCGGGCGTGCGCCCGGACACGCTCGAGGCCGTGATCGATAAGCTGGTCGAGGCCGGCGCCGAGATCACGACCGAGCCGACCCGAATACGCATCAAGCGCCAGCAAGGCTCCAGATTGCTCAAGTCGGTGGCGCTGCGAACCATGCCGTATCCGGGTTTTCCTACCGACATGCAGGCGCAGTTGATGGCGCCGATGACCATCGCCGACGACACCGCGGTCATTACCGAGACCATTTTCGAAAACCGCATGATGCACGTCCAGGAGCTCAAGCGTCTCGGCGCGGACATCGAGGTCGAAGGCAATACGGCGATCGTCAAGGGCGTGCGCGCGCTCACCGGCGCCACGGTCATGGCGACCGATCTGCGCGCATCCGCCTGCCTGGTCATCGCCGGCCTGATCGCAGAAGGGGAGACGGTGATCGATCGCATCTACCACCTCGATCGCGGTTATGAGCGGATCGAGGAAAAGCTCTCCGCGCTGGGCGCGCGCATCCATCGCGTCGCCTGAAGCCGCACTTTCGGGGTGAGCACTGC
>DAIQRF010000244.1:0-1091 GCA_036786505.1 Casimicrobiaceae bacterium
CCGCAAAAAAGAAATCCCGTGTCGTGCGTCTACATTCATGCCTGCGCGTCGGTCGGCCGCACCTGGGCCGTGGCCAGGCGCATGACCTCGTTCAAGCTCTGTGCCTCAAGGCCATCGAGCAGCATCGACCGCTGTTCGATATTCTTGCCGAGACGCCCGAAATCACGCGCCATGTCGATGGTGACGCTTTGCGCAAGCTCTGCGATCCGACGCGGTATCTCGGCCTGGCCGCGGAGATGGTGGATCGGGTGCTGGCCAAATTGCGGTAGATGTTCCCATCGGCTCAAGTTCCTGAGCGTGCCGGATGACCCCGGCAATCATCGATTCGGGCCCTATGGCGATCGCGCTGCAGCGATCGCCTCGAGCAGCGTTTCCGGGTCGTGCGCTCCCGACAGCGCCGTGCTGCCGTTGAAAATGAAAAACGGAACGCCGTTGATGCCGACGTTGCGCGCCTCGCGATCCTCCGCCGAAACCGCCGCCAGACCTTCGGTTGAGGCGAGCATTGCTTGCGCGACAGCGAGCTCCAGGCCCGCCTCCGAGGCGATCCGCGCGAGCTCATCGGGCTCGCCGATGGGGCGGCCTTGCACGAAATACGCCTGGAACAGGCGCTCGACCAGATCGCTGGTCAATCCGACGTCCGCTTGCTCTTGCACCCATGCAATCAATCGGTGCGCGGCAAGCGTATTGGGTTGAATCTCGATGCGATCGAAGTCGAACGCGATGCCGACTTCGGCGCCGACCGCCTTGACGCGCGCGTAGATTTCGGCGGCACGCGTCTCGCCGCCGAATTTGGCGTCAAGGTAGGCCCTTCTGGGGATACCCTGCGGCGGCAGGTCGGGATTGAGCTGGAACGGGTGCCAGCGCACCGAAGTCTCCGCGCCAGGATCACGCGCTGCAAGTTCGTGCAGGGCCGCCTCGAGCTTGCGTTTGCCGATGTAGCACCACGGACAGACCACGTCCGAAACAACGTCGATCGCCACGGCGTCGCGCAACCGGACCGCATCGGCCTCGATGACGGACATTTCACACCTCGCAGGACGGCGCGCTGGTGGTCTGTAACGTCCGATTCGGTACTGAGCGCAGCGGTATGG
>DAIQRF010000244.1:1101-4032 GCA_036786505.1 Casimicrobiaceae bacterium
GCAAGCCAGACAGTATCGAATTGGGCGTTACAGACCACTTAAGGGCAGCGGCGCTTCACGAGCATTGTATTACGAAGGGGTACCATGCATGCGCGGCCGGCGGCTCGACAGCGCGACCGCGACGGTGATCCAATCTCCGATCGATTCGATTCGGGCCGGCTCTTGAGTCATTCACGCTGGGACATCTTTTGCTCGGTCGTCGACAACTACGGTGATGTCGGCGTCGCATGGCGCCTCGCCCGCCAGCTTGCGTCGGAGCATGGGATTGCGGTAAGGCTCTTGGTCGACGATTTGCGCGCACTGTCGCGTATCGCGCCCGGCATCGATCCGGCGCAGGACGAAAATGTGATTGAGGGCGTTCAAGTACGGCGCTGGACTGGCGCGTCTGATGCAACGGTGCCCGACGACGTCGCGGACGCCGTCATCGAAGCATTCGGTTGCGGGCTCCCCAAGTGCTATGCGGACGCGATGCTGCGGCGCGCTCGACCGCCAGCATGGATCATTCTTGAATATCTGTCGGCAGAATCCTGGGTCGAGACCCACCACGGACTTCCATCGCCTCACCCGAACTTGCCTCTCAAGCGCCATTTCTTTTTTCCGGGATTCACGCCCGCGACCGGCGGCCTGCTGTGCGAACGCGGGCTTTCCGCGCGGCGCGATGCATTTCGGTCCGATCCGGCCGCGCGGGCCGAATTCTGGCGCGCGCTCGGCGTGACCCGGCCAGCCCCGAGCGCGATCGTCGTCTCGCTCTTTTGCTACCCCGACGCGCCGCTGCCGGCGCTGCTCGACGCGTGGGCGGATGGAGACGACGCGATCGTGTGCGTCGTGCCCGAAGGCGTCGCCGCCGGAGCGCTGGACCGCTGGACCGAGGGTGAGGTGCCGCACTCGGGACAATCGATCACCCGCGGCAGACTGGTCGTGGCCGGCATCCCTTTTCTCGCACAGGATGACTACGATCGTTTGCTCTGGGCGTCCGATATCAATTTCGTGCGGGGCGAAGATTCGTTTGCCCGCGCGCAATGGGCCGTGCGGCCATTTGTCTGGAACGCGTATGCGCAGTCCGGGAACGCTCACGCGCTCAAGCTCGACGCGTTCCTCGCCCGCTATGCCGACGGTCTCGCGCCGGGCGCCGCGGCGGCGCTCTTTTCATTTTCCAGGGCGTGGAACGATGGCGGTGATCGCGAGCCGACCGTTGGCGCGCTCTGGCCCGCGCTCGTTCATGCGCATTCGGCCCTGGATGAACATGCGCGCACCTGGGCGCGAGCGCTCGCGACCCAAACCGATCTTGCCAGCGCGCTGGTCAAGTTTGTCTCAGATCGGGTATAATTTCAGGTTTCCTGAAATCGAATCAGGCATTCAGTAGGCTTTTAAATGGCTTTTAAATCGGGGTGCACCCATGAAAACCGCACAGGAAGTCCGGGCCGGCAACGTCATCATGATCGGCAACGATCCGATGGTCGTGCAAAAGGCCGAGTTCAATAAATCCGGCCGCAACGCGTCGGTGGTGAAGATGAAGCTCAAGAATCTCCTGTCCAACTCGGGTACGGAGACCGTTTATCGCGCCGACGAGAAATTCGACGTCGTTCAGCTCGAGCGCAAGGAAGTGACCTACTCCTATTTCCAGGACCCGCTGTACGTGTTCATGGACAGCGAGTACAACCAGATCGAGGTCGAGAAAGAAAACATCGGTGATGCGGTGAACTATCTCGAGGACGGGCTGCAGTGCGAATTGACGCTGTACGATGGCAAGCCGATCTCGGTCGAGCTTCCGAACAGCGTGGTGCGCGAGATTACCTACACTGAACCGGCGATCAGGGGCGATACCTCCGGCAAGGTGCTCAAGCCGGCAAAGCTCGGCAGCCTGGACGTGCAGGTGCCGCTGTTTGTGGCCACCGGCGACAAGATCGAAATCGACACCCGCACCGGGGAATATCGGCGCCGGGTCTGAAGCGCAACGATACATAACTACACGGGCGCCGCGGGCGCCCGTTTTTTTGCGCCGCTTTTTCCCATCGTCGGTAAACGACCCCGCGTCCATTGGCGCGCGCGGCACCCGACCGCGTATATTTAGCCCTCGATTCGACGATCGGAATCTGGTGACGTGGGCTTGCTACACCTACCCGTTCAACTTGACCGGTCAACCGGCGGCGTCGATTCCGGCAGGGTTTACGCGTGGGCGATTGCCGGTCGGCCTGCAACTGGTGGCTCGCGCATATCGCGAAGACGACCTCTTTGCGGCCGCCGCAGCCTTCGAGGCGGCGCGGCCATGGGCGCAGCACAAGCCGGCATGGTGAATGCTGGCGCGAGCGTCGTCGTACAATTCGCGAAAGCGCTCGCGCGACGCGTGCCAATCGTGTGACGCGCGTCTACCGACGCCTTTAGTGCAGTGCGTCAGCGCGTGCCGCCTGACCGCCTTTGCATCGCCAGCACATTTGCACGTCCGTCGCCGCGGACAACATACCTGGCAGCGTCGCGTTCCAGCTCGCGTCGAATTCTTTCAAATGTTTTTCTGACGTCGGTACGTAAGCTCGATGTGTAGCGAAAGGACGGGTCAAGAATGGATTTCATTGGTACCTCTGTGTCATCCGCCAGACATGCCGGTTGTGCCGATCATCGTTGCCCCACTGTCCGCGGTCAATCGGACGCGCGCCCTTTTCGATGTAGGCCGGCACCGCAGCAGCGTAGGACGCTGTCCGATGCCCACGTCGACCCGCAGCCACCTGCCTGGCAAGCCCCGAGATTGACAGGACCCCGAAGCCTCCCTACGCTCGTACCGCTGGACGCGTGAATCCCAGGAGAAAAATCATGACGCGTGCGACCCTTCGCACGACTCGCGCTGCGCTTCTGCTCGCGGTGGTCGCTGCATCGCTGTCCTCGGCCGCCTTCGCACAGGCGGACCAGCGCAAGCTGGTCAGCACCGCCACGCTGACC
>DAIQRF010000245.1:0-4023 GCA_036786505.1 Casimicrobiaceae bacterium
TTTCTCGCAACTGGACATGCACGCTCAGAAGTCGATCATAGAGGGCAGTGGCGTATGCCTCGTTTGACTGAGCGAGCTGTGTCGAGCCCTGATTGACCAGGAGCTTTCGGACACGGTCGTAAGACAGGACCGCCATCGCCATGACGGGAATGAGCGCGCATAGCACAAAAAGCGCGACGATCCTTCGCGCGACGCGGCTGCGCATAATGTCGCGGCGCGTCTTCAAGGATCGAAGTCGGAAGCGAGACCGATAAACCGACCGTTGTTGGCGCGGACGATGTCGTCGCGACTATATTTCGTGGTGAGAGGGGGTGAGCTCTGTCCATCCTTGCCGTTGCTCCAGAGGTCGTAGTCGGAATTGATGGGCACGATGTTATGGTCCTTGCGCCATTGACCCCTTTGTTTGTTGTCGTCGTGGCTGACGTACTGATATGAATTTCCCCAAGGGTCCTTCATGGTGTCTCGCCCAATGTCGGCAAGCGTATCGGGGTAGCCATTGTTGTCGAGGGCGTATCGGGCGATGAGAGGCTGCAGCGAGCCGATGTCTGAAACCGCCTGCATCGTCTGAACGCGCTCGCGATATTTCGCATATGAGGCAAGCGCGATCACCGCCAGAACCGCGACGATGGCCACGATCAGCATCGTCTCGATCACGGTGAATCCGCTCTTGCGACTCGAGTACGGCGCGAAGGGTGCCCGCCGGGTGCAGAGTCGCGCTGGGCAGCTTGAGCGCGTGGACAAAGGCATAGGCGCTTGTGGTGTATGCTACATGGGGGCAAGGCTCGCGAGATCGCGCGTTCTCCCCTAACGCAAGAGGCGTGCCGCCCCCAAAATGGGGGGAAAAGGCCCTCAGTACTGACCCGCCGGGTCATTCCCTGGCAAAAAAAAGCGCCATTTGTGAACGGTCCATGGTCACGCGCGCGGCAGAGATGCGGTGAAGATCGAACGAAAAAACCGTCTTCAATTGGCAAGCTTCGCGAGGCGCTCCCGATAGCTCTCCGCCCGGCGTTTGCGTGACAATCGCATCGGCGGGAATTGCCGGGGTGACCAATGATGGCGAGATTGCGCGAAAACACTGACCGATGCGCAAATCCTCGCGCCCAGAATCCTGCGATCGAGTGAGACATCGATGAATGCGAACACCACCGACGGCAGGGCAGCGCATCTCGACGAAGTGCTCAAGCTCGTTCGCGCCAAGGTCGCACCGGAGAAACGCAACGTCATCGAGACCTTCGTCCAGAGCTATTTCAGCCAGCTCGCCCCGGAGGATCTCGCCGAGCGCCAGCCCGCGGACCTCTACGGTGCGGCGCTGTCGCATTGGAATTTCGCACGTAAGCGCGGCCCCGGAAGCACGCGCCTTCGCGTTTTCAATCCGTCGCTTGAGGAACATGGTTGGCAATCGACGCACACGATCATCGAGATCGTCAATGACGACAAGCCGTTCCTGGTCGATTCGGTGGCGATGGAAGTCAATCGGCACGGGTTGACGCTGCACTTGATCATGCACCCGATCATCGCGGTCAAGCGCAGCGCCGACGGCACGCTCGTCGATCTCGCCGCCGACGATGACAAAGACGCGCGCCACGAGTCGTTCATTCACGTCGAGGTCGACCGCATTATCGAGCCGGCGCGACTTGACGCCCTCGCCGCCGACCTGGTCCGCGTGCTCGACGATGTACACGCGGCCGTCGCGGACTGGACGGCGATGCGCGATCGGCTGCAGGCGGTTCTCGCCGATACCGGCAGGCGGCCTCCACCGCTGCCCGCGGACGAGCTTTCTGAGGGCAAGGCATTTCTCGCCTGGCTCGCCGACAATCACTTCACGTTTCTTGGTTATCGCTGCCACGAGTTGGTGGTGCAGAACGGCGAGGACGCGTTGAAGATCGTCGCCGGGTCGAGCCTGGGTATCCTGCGCGAAGGCGAGGGCAAGGAAGTCGCGACGAGTTTTGCGGCGCTGCCGCCGGAAGTGAAAGCCTATGCCCGGCGGCCCGAGCTGCTGGTGGTTACCAAGTCGACTTCGCGCTCCACGGTGCATCGGCCAGGCTATCTCGACTACATCGCGGTCAAGCGCTTCGACGCCAAGGGAGAAGTCTGCGGAGAAGATCGGTTTCTCGGCCTGTTCACGTCGACCGCGTACAACGCCAAGCCGTCGGACATTCCGCTGCTGCGGCGCAAGACCACCGACGTCGTCGCGCGCGCGGGCCTGGTACCGGGCGGCCACGCCGACAAGGCGCTGATCAACATCCTCGAAAATTACCCGCGCGACGAACTGTTCCAGATTACAGAGGACGATCTGCTGCATACCGCGATGGGTATTTTGCATCTGGGCGAGCGGCAGCGTTTCCGGCTGTTCGTCCGTCGCGATCCCTTCGAGCGCTTTCTTTCGTGCCTGATCTACGCGCCGCGGGAGAACTACACCACCGAGCTGCGCCAGAAATGGGAGACCATTCTCACCCAGGCGTTCAACGGAACCAGCTCGGAATTCAACGTGCATCTGTCGGAATCGGCGCTTGCCCGTATTCTGATTACCGTACGCACGATACCGGGAAACATTCCGGGCTTCGACGTTCGCGATCTCGAAGCAAGGCTCGCCGCCGTCGCGCGGCGCTGGACCGACGATCTGAAACAGGCGCTGATCGAGGCTGTGGGCGAAGCCCGCGGCAACGATCTCGCCCGGCAATTCGGCGCTGCCTTTCCCGCGGCGTACCGCGAGGACTTCACCGCCAGGGCCGCGGTTCCCGACATTCAGATGGTGGCGAAGCTGAGCGAAGCCGAGCCGCTGGGGATGTCGCTTTATCGGCCGCTCGAGGCCGCGCCCGGAACGCTTCGCTTCAAGCTCTACCATCTTGGCGCGCCGGTGACTCTCTCCGACAGTCTGCCGATGCTGGAACGCATGGGACTGAAGGTCCTCGACGAGCGTCCGTATCGCGTGACGCCGGAAGGCTCGGCGCCGATATGGATGCACGATCTGGGAATGCAATCCGCGATTGCCGATACCGAAGTCGAGATCGATGCGCTGCACTCGGTATTCGAGGAGGCATTCGGGCGCGTCTTCCGCGGCGAAGTCGAGAACGACGATTTCAACCGGCTGGTCCTTGCGGCTCGATTGCCGGCGCAGGAGATCGTCGTTTTGCGCTCATACGCGAAGTATCTCCGCCAGATCGGATTTCCATTGTCGCAGGCGTTCATCGAGGCGACGCTGGCGGCGCATGCGGATATCGCGCGCGCTCTGGTCGAGCTGTTCAAGATCAGGTTCGATCCCGACGAAACCGCCGGCGCGGGCGCCAAGACCGCGGATAAGGTGCGCGAGATCGAGGCTGCCCTCGAGCAGGTCGACAATCTGTCCGAGGACCGGGTGGTGCGCCAGTGCCTCGCCATGATCCTCGCGACGACGCGCACCAACTACTGGCGCCGCGATGCCGCCGGCCAGCGCAAGAGCTTCGTGTCGTTCAAGTTCGACCCGTCAAAAGTGCCCGGCCTTCCCGAGCCGAAGCCGATGTTCGAGATTTTTGTGTACTCGCCGCGGTTCGAGGGTGTGCATCTGCGCGGCGGAAAGGTGGCGCGAGGAGGATTGCGCTGGTCGGACCGGCCGGAAGATTTCCGTACCGAGGTCCTGGGACTGGTCAAGGCGCAGATGGTCAAGAACACGGTCATCGTTCCGGTCGGATCGAAGGGCGGTTTCGTTCTCAAGCGCGCACCTTCCTTACCCTCCGACCGCGAGGCCACCATGAAGGAAGGAGTCGCCTGCTACCAGGACTATCTGCGCGGACTGCTCGACATCACCGACAACCGCGTCGGCGAAAAGATCGTACCGCCGCCGCAAGTGAAGCGACACGACCCTGACGATCCGTATCTCGTGGTCGCCGCCGACAAGGGTACGGCAAGCTTCTCCGACTACGCCAACGGCATCAGCAAGGAGTACGGATTCTGGCTCGGCGACGCGTTTGCCTCGGGCGGGTCGGCCGGTTATGACCACAAGGCGATGGGCATCACCGCGCGCGGCGCGTGGGAGTCGGTCAAGCG
>DAIQRF010000246.1:0-347 GCA_036786505.1 Casimicrobiaceae bacterium
CGGAGATGTGTATAAGAGACAGCTTCAGTACATCTCGTACTACCACCCGCTCGACTACATCGACGCGCTCGCGCAAGCGTACGCCGCCGAGGAGTCGCCGGCGGCCAAAGACGCGATCGCGCAAATACTGACCAATTCGCGCATGTCCGCCGAGGGGCATCGACCGATGTGTCAGGACACCGGCATCGTGGTCGCCTTCGTCAAGATCGGCATGGACGTGCGCTGGGACGACGCCACGATGTCGATTACCGACATGGTGAACGAGGGCGTCCGGCGCGCGTACCTCGACCCTGACAACACCTTGCGGGCATCGATCGTTGCCGATCCTGCCGGCGCACCTGCTTGCG
>DAIQRF010000246.1:357-3993 GCA_036786505.1 Casimicrobiaceae bacterium
CCGGCGCGCGCAAGAACACGCGGGACAACACGCCCGCGGTCGTTCATTTCGACCTGGTGCCCGGCAACACGGTCGAGGTGAAGCTGGCGGCAAAAGGCGGAGGCTCGGAGAACAAGGCCAGGTTTGCGATGCTCAATCCGTCCGATTCGATCGTCGACTGGGTGGTAAAGACGCTGCCGACGATGGGTGCGGGATGGTGTCCGCCGGGCATGCTCGGCATCGGTATCGGCGGCAGCGCGGAAAAAGCGATGCTGATGGCCAAGGAAGCGTTGATGGAGCCGATCGACATGCATGCGCTCAAAGCACGCGGTCCGAAAAACGCGATCGAGGAGCTTCGCATCGAGATCTTCGACGCGGCGAATGCACTCGGTATCGGCGCTCAGGGCCTGGGCGGATTGTCGACCGTGCTCGACGTCAAGATTCTCGATTATCCGACGCACGCGGCGAGCAAGCCGGTGGGCATGATCCCCAATTGCGCGGCGACTCGCCACGCGCACTTCACGCTCGATGGATCCGGCGCCGTCAAGCTCGATCCGCCGGACCTTGCGCGTTGGCCGGACGTGCATTGGGCGCCGTCGCCCGCGTCGAAACGGGTTGACCTCGACACCCTCACCCGCGAGGAGGTTGCGAGCTGGAAACCGGGCGAGCGCTTGCTCTTAAGCGGCAAGATGCTGACCGGACGCGACGCCGCGCACAAGCGCATCGCAGACCTGTTCGCCAAGGGCGAGCCGCTGCCGCCAGGCGTAGCCTTCACCAACCGCGTGATCTATTACGTCGGTCCGGTCGATCCGGTGCGAGACGAGGTGGTCGGTCCCGCGGGGCCAACCACCTCGACCCGGATGGACAAGTTCACCGAGATGATGCTGGCGAAGACCGGGTTGATCGCCATGATCGGCAAAGCTGAACGTGGCCCGGCGGCCATCGAAGCCATCAAAAAACACCGCGCGGCGTATCTGATGGCAGTCGGCGGCGCCGCCTATCTCGTTTCCAAGGCGATAAAGAACTCGCGCGTGGTCGCCTTCGCCGATCTCGGCATGGAGGCAATCTATGAGTTCGAGGTCAAGGATATGCCGGTGACGGTGGCGGTCGACGTGACGGGAAGCTCGGTCCACCAGACCGGGCCCCGAGAGTGGCAACAGAGAATCGGCAAGATTCCGGTGAGCGTTGCCTAAAGCGCGACGCTCTCGCCCGCGCCTGGACGGAGGGGCGAGCGGCATCCGCCGGCGATGCGCTGCGACGCCGCCAGCCGGCGCAGGCATACTGCGTGCTTCTGAACTTTATTCTGACCCAGGTTTCCCGGACGCACGAGTAGACGCGCGATGGCCAAGTACACTTCGCCCCTGAACGCGGACACCGTCTCGCCGCTCAATGCGCCGCCGGTGCGCCTCGGCCTGCAAACCAAGCTCAATCTGCTGGCGATCGGGCTGATCGTGGCCACCGCGGTCGGCATCAGCGCATTCCTGGTCCGGCAGCAGGTCCAGGACGAACAAACGCGGCTGCGAACGCAGGGCATGACCATCGTGTCCATGCTCACCGAGCTGACCGAGGCCGCGGTGACCACCGCGGACAAGGGCGCGTTGCGGCAGATCCTCGACAGCCTCGACGCGGACCGGGACATCGCCTACGTCGTCTTGCTCGACCCCCGGCGCAAGCTGCTCGCGTCGCGCGTTTTCGGCGACCGTGTCCCAACGCCGATGCCTCCCGGCAATCCGCCGGAAGTGAAGATCGAGACTTCCGTGCGCAGCGTCGATGGCCGTCGCTATCTCGATCTGGTTGCGCCGATCCTCGCCACGAAAACCGGGTTTCCGTCTTTGCTGCGCAATCCGCCTGCCGCGACCGGCGAGGCCCCGGTCGGGTATTTGCAGCTCGGCATGAGCTTCGAGCGAAGCCAGGAGGAGTTGCGCAGCAATTTGATCGGCGCGCTGTCGGTCGTCGCGGGCCTGGTGCTGGTCGCTATTGTCATTACGCTGCTTCTCACGCGGCGGCTTGTCGCGCCGATTCGGCAACTGATGCGCGCCGCACGCGCGGTCGGCGCCGGCAAGCTCGACGTCTATGTGCCGGTGAGCTCGAGCGACGAGCTCGGCCTTCTGACGCACACCTTCAACCACATGACCAACCGCCTGTTCGAATCGCAGGCCGAAGTCGCGACCTATCAGCGCACGCTCGAGGAGAAAGTCGCACAGCGCACCAAGGAGCTGGAGATCGCGACGGCGCAGGCATACAAGCTCGCGCAGCACGATATCCTTACCGGCCTTCCGAACCGCGCGTTGCTCAGCCAACGGCTCAGACAAATCGTCGCCCAGGCGGCGCGCGACGGGCACCAGGTGGCGTGCCTGTTCCTCGACTTCGATCACTTCAAGCGCATCAACGATACGCTCGGCCACGATGCGGGCGACCAGTTACTGCAAGCGGTCGCGCAGCGACTGACCAGCGCGGTGCGCGAGTCGGATACGGTGGCGCGCCTCGGCGGCGACGAATTCGTGGTCATTCTTCCCGGCCTCGACCCGGACAAGGCGACATTCGAGATCATGAACGTCATCACACGCGTGCGCGAATCCTTCCTTGCGCCGTTTCGCCTCGGCGATCAGACGCCGACGCTGACCTGCTCGATCGGCGTGTCGGTGTACCCCGTCGACGCGGCCGATCCCGGCGCGGTGATCAAGCAGGCGGACACCGCGATGTATGCCGCCAAGGACGCCGGTCGCAACGCTTATCGTTTCTACACCGCCGACATGAATGCCAGGGTGCAGGCACGATTGCAGCTCGAAACCGACATGCGCCGGGGCCTGATGGATGACGAATTCTTTCTCGTCTACCAGCCGCAAGTTGAAATGGCGAGCGGGCGCGCGTGCGGCGTCGAAGCGCTGTTACGGTGGCGCGATCCGGAAAGGGGCGTGATCGGGCCGAACGAGTTCATCCCCATCGCCGAGGAATCCGGAATGATCCAGGTGCTGGGCGCGCGAGTGTTGCGCGACGCATGCCGTCAGCTCATGACCTGGCATCGGCATAACATGATGTTACGACTGTCGGTGAATCTGTCGGTGCAGCAGCTGCAGCACGACAGCTGGCTTTCGATTGTCGAAGACGCCTTGCACACCAGCGGCTTGCCGGCGCGCTATCTCGATCTGGAGATCACCGAAAGCGTGATCATCACCCATCCCGAAAAGGCAGTGGCGACGCTGATGAAGCTCAAGCAGATGGGCGTGTCGATCACCGTCGACGATTTCGGAACCGGTTATTCGAGCTTGTCCTACCTCACCCGCCTGCCGATCCAGGCCGTCAAGATCGACCAGCGTTTTGTCCACGGCCTGGAACAGAACAAGAACGACGAAGCAGTCACCCAGGCGATCATCGCCTTGTCGCACAGCCTGGGGCTTCGCGTCATTGCCGAAGGCGTCGAGACCGTCGCCCAGTTCGAATATCTCAGGAGCCATGGATGCGAAGAGGCGCAGGGCTTCCTGATCTCTCGTCCGCTCGAAGAACCGGAGTTGCGGGCGTGGTGGAAAATGCAGGACGAGGAGAATCGCATCGTCGGCCGCCAAGGCGACATGTGGCGGCAAGACCGCGGCAAGTGACGCATCCGTCCAAGAGCAAGACGCGTAGCGTCGCGGCGATTGGAAACGGATGCGTCATCCC
>DAIQRF010000247.1:0-3949 GCA_036786505.1 Casimicrobiaceae bacterium
TCGGTCTTGTTCAGCACGTCGAGGTTGTCTTCGAGCGCGCCCATCCACGGGTTCATCTTCTCTTCCTCGGTCCCGGGGAGAAATCCGATATCTTCGCCCACCGGCACGGTGACGCGGGTCATGATGATTTCGGAATAGACCTTGAATTCCAGTGTCTGCATCAGCCCCGCGGCGAGCGTCAGCAGCGTCTTGCCGGTGCCGGCCTGGCCGAGGAGGGTGACAAAGTCCAGTTCCGGATTCATCAGCAGGTTCAGCGCGAAATTCTGCTCGCGGTTGCGCGCGGTGATACCCCAGACGTTATTCTTCTGATGGGTGTAGTCCTTCAGCGTCTGCAACAGCGCGGTACGGCCGGAAACTTCTTTCACCATCGAGTACAGCGGCGTTTCTCCCGGCCCCTTGCCTTCGAGATAGAGAAATTCGTTGACCAGCAGGCTGGCGCTCAAGGGTCCGGTGACGCGGTAGTAGGTATGGCCGCCCTGTTGCCAGGATTCCATCCCTTTGGCGTGGCGGTCCCAGAAATCCGCCGGCAGCTCGCGCATCCCGCTGTAAAGCAGATCGGTGTCCTCGAGCACCTTATCGTTGAAATAATCCTCGGCCGCGATTCCCAGCGCATGCGACTTGATCCGCATGTTGATGTCCTTCGACACCAGGATGACGCTGCGATTGGGATACACACGTTGCAGGTGCATGACGACGGCGATGATCTGGTTGTCGGCCTTGCCGCCGGCGAGCGAAGGCGGCAGCGTGGTCGAGATCGCCTCGGTTTGAACAAACAGCCGCCCGCTGGCCGCGCCGCCGCTCCGCGGCTTGAGCGGGATGCCGGCGCTGATATTGCCGGCGCTGATGGCGCTGGCCGCGGTGACCAGCTCGTCGAGATAGCGCGAGGCCTGGCGCGCGTTGCGCGCGACCTCGGTCGTGCCTTTCTTGTTGTTATCGAGTTCCTCCAGCGTGAGCATCGGGAGGAAGATGTCGTGCTCTTCGAAGCGAAACAGGCTGGTGGGGTCGTGCATCAATACGTTGGTGTCGAGCACGAACAGTTTCGGCGAGGATGTCTTGACGGGTGCGTCGACGTGAAGCGCGGAGCGTAATTTGCGCTCGACCATGGGCCTCCTGCAGGCGATGGGTTGAGTTGCGGTTAAATCGTAGCGAGGGCTTTGTCCGAACACAAGGGAATGTGTCTGCCGAGGCTGACAATTGCAATGTCTTGTGGTGGAAAGGGAACATCCAGTTCAGCGCAAATTCGACGGGAAAGCGAGCGGCTATGTGCAACACCGCGGCTGATGTAATATTCCAGGTGCATGGTCTGGTCGTGGCGATTCCCTTCATCGGCAACACGGGCATCGGCACGCATTATCAGACGTCCGGATCCAAGCGGGGCTCGATGACGGCTTGCGCCCCAGTGCTTTCCGGTCGCCTGGCGAGCACGCACCTGGTTGAACATCTGTTTCGTTTTTCGCTGTCGATCGCATTGCTGCTGTGTGCCGCCGCGGCGGCGCAACCCGCACCTTCTATCCTGCATACCGAGGTCGTTGAACTGGTTGGCCACAATCTCCACGTGGACGTCTACGAGCCCGGCACCGGACCATCGGGCGGGGCGGCGATCGTCGCCCACGGTTTCATGCGTTCGCGCGCGCGGCACCGCGATCTGGGACAGGCGCTCGCTGCCGCGGGTATTACCGCCGTCATTCCGGATCTGCCGTACATCCTGAATCACTGGGGCAACGGCGACGCCATCGAAGAGCTGGCACACAAGCTCGAGGCAGGTGCGCTCGGGGTGCCACCGGTTGAGCAATCGCGGCTCGTACTGATCGGCACGTCGGCCGGCGGGCTGGCGACGGTGCTGGCCGCGGCGAAATTGCCGGAGCTGGCCGGTTGGGTCGGTCTGGACCCGGTCGACAGAACCGGCAGCGGCGTTCATGCCGCTTCGCGGCTGACCGCCCCCGCAGTTGTGCTGCTCGCGGAACCTTCGATCTGTAACCTCTTTGGCAGCGGCCGTTCCATCGCGCGCGCGGTTCCGGGCTTGCTGCGTTCCCTCGTTCTTAGCGGCGCGTCGCACTGCGATTTCGAAGGACCCACCAATAAATTTTGCCAGAGAGTCTGCGGGGGCTCGTCCTCCGAGATGCAGGCGCGCGCGCGCGCGGAAACAGTCGCTGCCGTGGTGGAGATGTTGCGCAGTTCCGCTGCGAGAGCGACGGACGGCGTCCCGGAATTCGCGCAGTGACATTGGCAGTCACCGTGCCGACCGGTGGTGGGCAAATCCCTACCGCGCCCCGACATACTTCTTGTGAACAGCGCTGCTAAAGCGCCTTCACCGCCTGGAGAACCTCTTCGGCGTGACCCGGTATTTTCACGCCACGCCATTCGCGCACAAGCTTGCCGTCGGGGCCAATGAGGAAGGTCGAGCGCTCGATGCCCCTGACTTGCTTGCCGTACATGTTCTTCATCTTGATCACTCCGAACCGGCCACACAGCGTTTCGTCGGCGTCGGAGAGCAGCTCGAACGGGAAAGTCATCTTGGTCTTGAAGCTCTCATGCGATTTCAGGCTGTCGCGCGAGACGCCGACGACCACCGCGCCCAGTTTCGCAAACTGCTTGTGCAGGTCCCGGAACTGGGCGCCTTCGACGGTGCACCCCGGAGTGTTGTCCTTGGGATAGAAGTACAGAATGACCGGGTGGCCCTTTTGCGCCGAAAGCTTGAACTCGCCGCCGGTGCCGGGCGCCGTGAAGTCAACAACTTTTTGGCCGGCCATGCTTCTCTCCGTGGTTATTGAATTGAAAATGCGCTCGTGACAACACTCCAGCGCGGCTCGACGCCGGCAGCAGCCGCACGACGGCGGAAGCTTCCCCATCCGGATCGTCGCTACGCCGCGGCCGCCAGATCGACGTCGCCGAGAAATTCGCGACCCTGGCGGAACACCGTTCCGCTGCGGCCAGGGATGGCCCCCGGTGCGACTTCGCAGCGCGGCAGCGCCAGAGGCTGCAGCGTATCGTACAGGCTGCGCATCGACGTGATCCGGTAGCCCTGCGCCTTCCATCCGATCATGAGTTTTTCCAGTACCGGCGCAAGACGCATGCCCTCGAGCTCCGCATGAAGCGTGAAAACATGGGCCGCGGCGACCGGCGATGCCGGCGTCGTCGCCGTCATCGCGAGTAGCGTCCCGGCGACGTTGCCTTCCGTGACGCCGTCGCTGCCGATCAATTCATCGAGCGTCGGTAATGTCGTCGGAATCTGCGGGCAGCGGACCAGTTCGGCGTTCCACACCGGAAGATGCGGAAACACGCCGCGCCCATCGGAACAGAACTCGAATCCCAGCACCTGCGTGAGCCGCAGTGCATGCACATTCATCTGCCATCCCGCCGCCCCATGCGTCAACGGCGGCTCCTTGAAGATGTCGGTAAACCGCTCGCATGCAAGCTGCATTTGCTTAGCCGTCCACTCGGCGCAGGCGCCATCGAGCCCGTCCTGCCACTTGACGTGGTCCCAGCAATGGACGCCGACATCGAAGCCCTCGTCGCGCACGCTGCGCATGACGTCGCCTGCTCGCTTGCCGATGTCAGGGCCCGGCAGCATGGTCCCGTAAAGGAGCGTTTTGACGCCATAGTGCTTGACCACCGACGTCCGCCGGACCTTGCCGAAAAACCCGGGACGAAACACCCGTTTGATCGCGCGCCCGGTGTGATCGGGACCGACGCTGAACAGAAAGGTGGCACCGGTTTCGTGTCTGCGCAGCAGCTCGACCAGGTTCGGCACGCCTTCGCGCGTACCGCGCAAGGTGTCGACATCGATTTTCAAGGCGAGGAGCATGGCTAGTCGACGAGCCGGCGCGCTTCCGCCACCTGGCCGCGGTACGCGTCGAAGATCCGCTTCAGCGCGTCCTGCATACCGACTGCGGGCATCCAGTCCAGATCGGCACAGGTGTTATCGATCTTGGGCACACGGTTCTGCACC
>DAIQRF010000248.1:0-3938 GCA_036786505.1 Casimicrobiaceae bacterium
TTCTGGCGCCGCGATCCGCGTCGAGCCTCAGTTGGCAAATGAGGCGCCGAAGCGACGCAAGGGTAGGCCCCCTTGCGAGCTTCGGCAACGCCGCGATCGGCGTGGAGCGCAAGCCAGACACTACCGATTTGGCCGTTACGGTCCACTAGCCTTGAGCGACAAGACCGACTTCGGTTTCGAACGGGTGTCGCCGGAGGAAAAGACATGGCGCGTCAAGGGCGTGTTCGAGTCGGTTGCGACGAAATACGACTTGATGAACGACCTCATGTCCGGCGGCCTGCATCGCGCCTGGAAGCGGTTCGCCGTCGAGGCAAGCGGAATTCGCGCCGGCGCGCGCGTGCTGGACGTCGCGGGCGGGACCGCCGACCTGGCGCGGCTGTTGGCGGAACGCGCGGGGGACAGCGGCCGGGTCGTTCTCTCCGACATCAACGGCGCGATGCTGGGGGTCGGCCGCGACCGGATGCTCAATGAAGGCAAGTTGCTGCCCGCCGTGCAATGCAACGCCGAGGCACTGCCTTTTCCGGCGCGCTCCTTTGACTGTGTCAGCATCGCCTTCGGGCTTCGCAACGTTACCCGCAAAGACGCCGCGCTCGCCGAGATGCGGCGCGTGCTGAAGCCTGGCGGCGTCGCGCTGATCCTCGAGTTCAGCCAGGTATGGGAACCGTTGCGGCCGGCCTACGACTGGTACAGTTTCAACGTTCTGCCGCGCCTTGGACGCCTGGTTGCGGGCGACGAAGCAAGCTACCGGTATCTGGCCGAGTCGATTCGCATGCATCCGGATCAGGCGACGCTCAAAGCCATGATGGAGAAGGCCGGCCTGGAGCGCGTCGAATGGTTCAACCTGGCAGCCGGCGTCGTCGCGCTGCATCGCGGCTACGCGCTGTGAAGGCCGCCGGCGATTGACATCATGCAGGCGATCGACCCTGCAATCGGCTTGGCCAACCGCGTTCTCGAACGCGAAGATTGGGCGCGCGAGCGATTGTCGGCGCATGCCGGGCGCGCCTTGCGCATGATCTGCGGGCCCATGGCTTCGACACTGGCAATCGCGCCGAGCGGCATGCTCTCCCCAGCGCAAGGTGCGGCCGATCTGACGCTGTCGATATCGCCGCTGCGGATCCCGACGCTGCTCGCACACCCCGAGCGCTGGACGGAACTGGTCGCCGCGGACGGTGACGCCGCCCTTGCGGCGACGCTCGCCGATCTCGCGCGAACCTTGCCGTGGTTTGTCGAGCAGGCGTTCGCGAGCGCGCTCGGCCCGGTGATCGGCACTCGCGTCGCCGACGCTGGACGCGCGCTGCTGGCGCTGCCCGAAGACGCAGCGCGGAGCTTCGGCGCGAGCCTGACGAGCTATGCGCGCGATGAGGCGGGACTTGGGGTGGGCGCGACCAGGGTCGCCGATTTCAGCGCCGAGGTCGCGGCGCTCGCCGCTCGCGCTGCGCCTCGATCAGGCCGCAGATGCCGGTTCCACGAAGGCCTCGAGAACCAAGAAAACGCGCTAGGCAATCTTGCGTCCACGCAGGACGCACGCTGCAGGCCATCGCTTACAATCGCGGCATGCGTTGGCTCCGGCTGCTCAAGATTCTGCGCGTCGCGCTCAAGTACGGGCTCGACGAGTTCCTGCTCGGCCACGAGCGCTTTCGCTGGCTGCGGCCCGCCGCGCGCGCGGTCACCTTCTGGCGTGACCTGTCCGCCCCGCGTGCGCAGCGCTTGCGGCTCGCGTTGCAGGAGCTGGGGCCCATCTTCGTCAAGTTCGGGCAGATGCTCTCGACGCGTCGCGATCTGCTGCCCACCGACATCGCCGACGAGCTCGCCGGGCTGCAGGACCGCGTTCCGCCGTTTCCCAGCGAGCAAGTGATCGCGACCCTGCAGCGCGTCTACGGCAAGCCCGTCGAAAGCGTGTTTCGTACCTTTGATCGGACGCCGCTGGCGAGCGCCTCGGTCGCTCAAGTGCATCTGGCGACGCTTCCCGACGGGACGCCGGCAGCGGTCAAGGTGCTGCGCCCAAATATCGCAACCACGATCGAAAAAGACCTGGCGCTGATGCAGGCCGGCGCGCTGATGATCGAGAAGCTGTGGTCCGACGGCAAACGGCTGAAGCCGCGCGAGGTCGTGGCCGAGTTCGACCGCACCATCCACGACGAGCTCGATCTCGCGCGGGAAGCGGCGAACTGCTCGCAGCTCCGCCGCAATTTCCTCTACTCGCCGCTGCTCCTCGTCCCGGAAGTCTTCTGGGACTGGTGTAACAGCGAAGTGATGGTCATGGAGCAGATGGAGGGCACGCCGATTGGCCAGGTGGACCGGCTCGTCGCGCAGGGCATCGACATTCCGCAGCTCGCGCGCGCCGGTGTCGAGATTTTCTTCACCCAGGTGTTTCGCGATGGCTTCTTCCACGCCGACATGCATCCGGGAAACATCTTCGTCGCGACCGACGCGACGGACAAGGGTAAATACATCGCGCTCGACTTCGGCATCATGGGGACGCTGTCGGACACGGACAAAAGTTATCTCGCGCAGAACTTTCTCGCGTTTTTCCGACGCGACTATCGCCGTGTCGCGACCACGCATATCGAATCCGGCTGGGTGCCGGCGGATACGCGCGTCGACGCGCTCGAAAGCGAAATCCGCGCGGTTTGCGAGCCGATTTTCGATCGGCCGCTCAAGGAAATTTCCCTGGGCAAGGTTCTGGTGCAGCTTTTCAAGGCGTCGCGCCGATTCAACGTCGAGATTCAGCCGCAGCTGGTGCTGCTGCAAAAGACGCTGCTCAATGTCGAAGGTTTGGGCCGCCAACTCGATCCGAACCTCGACCTCTGGGTGACGGCGAAGCCCTTTCTCGAGCGGTGGATGCGCGATCAGATCGGCTGGCGCGCGTTCGAGCGCCGCTTGCGCGACGAAGCTCCCTTTCTTGTCACCGCGCTGCCGCTGCTGCCGAGGCTGTTGTACACCCGGTTGTCGGCGCCGCCGGGAGCGTCCGACGTCGCGCTGAAAGAGCTTGCCGCCGCACAGCGCGCGCGCAACCGCTGGCTGGCGGTGGTGGCGGCGCTGCTGGCGGGCGTGATTGCATTGTTGCTGATGCGGCCGCTTTAGTGTCGTCGATTAAGCGCGTCGCTCATTTTGCTACAATCCGGCGATCATCAAATAGGGCCGGCTCCGTCCGCGATGGCGCTGCTCGAGATCCAGAACGTCAGCCGCCGTTTCGGCGACTTCACCGCGGTCGACCAGGTCAGCATCGCCATCGAGGCGGGGGAATTCTTCACCCTGCTCGGCCCCTCCGGGTGCGGCAAGACGACGCTGCTGCGCATGATCGCCGGTTTCGATCTCCCCGACGGCGGTCGCATTCTGCTCAACGGCGAGGACCTGGCCGATCGTCCGCCCGAGCAGCGGCCAGTGCGCACCGTCTTCCAGAGCTACGCCTTGTTCCCGCACATGACTGTCGAAGGCAACATTGCGTTCCCGCTGCAGATGGCCAGGACACCCGCGGCCGAGGTCTCCGCCAAAGTGCAGGCGGCGCTCGAGGACGTGCGTCTCACCGGCTTCGGGAAACGCTATCCGCATGAACTTTCAGGCGGCCAGAAGCAACGTGTCGCCATCGGCCGCGCACTGGTCACTCATCCGACGGTGCTGCTCCTCGACGAGCCGCTGGCGGCGCTCGACGCCAAGCTGCGCGAGGAAATGCAGATCGAGCTCATCAACCTGCAGAAGGACGTCGGCATCACGTTCGTCTACGTGACCCACGATCAGACCGAGGCGTTGGCGCTGTCGCACCGCATTGCGGTCATGAACAAGGGACAGGTCGAGCAGCTCGACCAGCCGTCGAAGATCTACAGTTTTCCGACGTCGCGCTTTGTCGCAAACTTCATCGGCACGTGCAACGTGCTGGAAGGCCCGGTCACTGCGAGCGGCGGCGGCGCAGTATCCATCGATGTCGAAGGCCTGGGCAC
>DAIQRF010000249.1:0-3906 GCA_036786505.1 Casimicrobiaceae bacterium
ACGCGGCGGTCGCGAGGGACCGGTCGGCGGCGGCACTGGCGGAACGTAGCCGAGAAATCAGACCGGAGATCGTGGCGCCCGACGACTGCCCGGCGTCCGCGCCTTTAGTCGCCGTCGAAGCGCGGCGTTCGTTTGTCGAGGAAGGCGCGAACGCCTTCGGCGAAGTCTTCCGTCGCCGCGCACGCGCCAAAGCTCTCCGCTTCCGACTGGAGCTGCGCCGATAGCGACTGCGATAGCGATTGATTTACCAGCCGCTTGCCGTTGCGAAGCGCAAGCACCGGTCCCGCCGCAAGCGCCATCGCGAGCTGACGCGTCGCTTCATCGAGCTCACTTTCCGCAACCACGCGATTGACGAGCCCGAGCTTGAGCGCTTCCGCGGCGTCGAATCGCTCGCCGAGCAGGACGATCTCCATCGCCTTCTTCAGCCCGATCAGGCGCGGCAAGGTGTACGACGCGCCGCCATCCGGCGTCAGCCCGAGGTGACGATACGCCGAGGTGAAGTAACTCGACTCCGCGGCGATCGCAAGGTCGCACGCGCACATCAGCGACAAGCCGAAACCCGCCACCGCGCCATGCACGCTGGCGAGCACCGGATGTGGCATCCGCTGCAGGTTTTCGATGGCCGCGTGCATATGCTCGACCATCCGCGTGAAATGGCGTCGACGATCGGAAGGCGCGCCCGCAAGCTGGTCATTGAAGCTGCGGATATCGCCGCCGGCCATGAAATGCCGCCCGGCGCCTTTGATGACTACGCAACGTACCCTGTCATCAGCCGCGAGAGTGGCGCTGTGCGCGATCAAGGCATCGATCATCTCCGAATCGAGCGCATTGAGCGACGCCGGGCGATTGAGCGTCAAGGTAACGATCGCGCCGTCGCGATCGAGCAGCAGAGTAGTGTTCATTGATAGATTCGAGAGGCCGGAAAAGTCTAGCACGCGCGGTCAGGCATCCTGTCTGAACGGACTCGCGCGCTCCAGCTCATCGACGGTCCGTGCGACTTCGGTTCTCTCGTCGACCAGAAAGGCGCCGATGGCACGCGCAAATTCGGGGTCGGCAATGGCGTGCGCTGAACGAGTGGTCACGGGCATCAGGCCGCGCGCAAGCTTGTGTACGCCTTGCGCACCACCCTCGAACAAGGTGATGCCCCGCTCGATGCAGAATTCGATCGCCTGGTAGTAGCAGGTTTCGAAATGCAATCCGGGAACGTACATGTCCGTTCCCCAGTAGCGGCCCCAGAGCGTTGTGGCGCTGAAAATATCCAGAGCAGCACAGATCGGCTCGCCGTCGCTTTCTCCGAGCACGAGCAGAACACTGTCTGCGAGCGTCTCGCCGAGGCGCAGAAAAAAATCCAGGGTCAAATAGGGCGTGGAATGGTGTTCGCGGTAGGTCTTGGCGTAGCAATGAAAAAAGAAATTCCAGTGTGCCGCCTTGATCTCGTGCCCGACCAGCCGGCGAAACGATACCCCGGCAGCGGCGAGCTTGCGTCGTTCCTGGCGGATGTTCTTGCGCTTGGCGTGATTCATGGTCGCCAGGAAATCGTCGAAATCCCTGAACCCGGGATTGGTCCAGTGGAATTGCACGCTCTCGCGCACCAGCAGGCCCGCACGCTCGCATTGCGCCGCTTCCGGTGGTTCCGGAAAGAGAATGTGCAGCGAAGACAGCCGGTGATCGTCGATCAGCGCCAGCGCGCCGTCGAGGAGTTGTCCGCGCAGGGTCGACGTGGCGGCAATGAGCCGGGGCCCGGTGGCGGGCGTAAAAGGGACTGCGCAAACGAGCTTTGGATAGTAGCGCCGGCCGTGGCGGCGATACGCATCGGCCCACGACCAATCGAAAACGTACTCGCCGTAGGAGTGAGCTTTGACATAGAGCGGCATGGCGCCGACCAGCGTGCCGGCTTGCCAGGCGGTCAGATAGCGCGGCGTCCAGCCGGTCTTCGGCGACGCGCATCCTGTCTCGTGCAGCGCGTGCAGAAAAGCGTGCGACAAGAGCGGCGCGTCGCCGACCAACGCGTTCCACGCAAGCGCGGGAACGGCGGCCAGCGAATCGATGACGCGTAATGTGGTGGGAGGCATTCGAGGAATATCGAGCGAGAATCGATTGTCGCGTTTGCGACTTCCGGCGATTGTCGCGTGCGCGAGTGCCGACGGCAAGTTTTCACCTGCTGCTCGCATGGTAAGATTTACCCATGCGCGTTGCGATCGCTCAGCTCAACCAGGTGGTCGGCGATCTCTCCGGCAATGCCGTGCGCATCCTCGACGCGGTCGCCGAAGCGCGACGCGGCGGGGCGCAGTTGCTGATCACTGCGGAACTCTCGCTTTGTGGCTACCCGCCCGAGGATTTGCTGCTGCGTCCGGCGTTTCTTTCCTCGTGCGCCGACGAACTGGCGCGGCTCGCCGCGCGCGTCGAAGGCATCACCGTTCTGGTTGGCTTTCCCGAGCTCGCGCCGGACGGACGCTACAACGCGGTCGCGGTGTTGCGCGACGGCAAAGTAGTGGCGATCTATCGCAAGCGTTGCCTTCCGAATTACACTGTTTTCGACGAGCAGCGCTATTTCAACGCCGGAGCCGCGCCGTGTGTCATCGACGTCGACGGCATGCGAGTCGGCATCATCATTTGTGAGGACGTCTGGTGTGCGGGCCCTGCCGCCGCGGCACGCGGCGCGGGCGCGCAGCTCATCGTCGTTGCCAACGGGTCGCCCTATCACACGCGCCAGCAGACGCTCCGGAGACAAGTGGTCGCAGAGCGCGCGCGCGAGACCGGCCTGGCAATTGTTTATGTCAATCGCACCGGCGGGCAGGACGAGCTGGTATTCGACGGCGCTTCGTTCATCGTCGACGGCTCAGGAACCGTGGCGCAGCAATTGCCGGCGTGGCATGAGACGGTGGCCCTCGCCGAGTTCGACGGCGCGACACCAAAGCACGTTCGCGGTGCTCTCGATGAGCGCCTTGAGCCGAACGTCTATGCCGCGCTGACCATGGGCGTGCACGACTACGTCGAAAAGAACGGTTTTCCCGGCGTGCTGCTCGGCCTTTCGGGCGGCATCGACTCGGCGTTGACGCTCGCGGTTGCCGTCGACGCTCTCGGGCGCGACCGGGTCCGCGCGGTCATGCTGCCCTCGGTCTACAACGCCGCGATCAGTCTCGAAGATGCGCGTACGATGGCGGGCATCCTCGGCGTGCGCTATGACGAGATGCCGATCGATGCGGTTGTCCGAGCGTTCAAGGGCACGCTGGCCGAAGAGTTCAGGGGCCTTCCCGAAGACGCCACCGAGGAGAACATTCAGGCACGCATTCGCGGGACATTGCTGATGGCGCTGTCGAACAAATATCGCTCGATCGTGCTCACTACCGGCAACAAATCGGAAATGGCCGTGGGATACGCCACGCTCTACGGCGACATGGCGGGCGGCTTCGCGGTGCTGAAAGACATTGACAAAACGCTGGTGTACCGGCTCGCGCATTACCGCAACACTCTCGGGCGAGTGATCCCGGAGCGCATCATTACGCGGCCGCCGTCCGCCGAGTTGCGAGCGGACCAAACGGATCAGGACAGCCTGCCGCCGTACGACGCTCTCGACGCCATCCTGGAAGCGTACGTCGAAGAGCAATTAAGTCCGGCCGAGATCGTGGCTCGAGGTTACGCTGCCGCTGACGTGGCTCAGGTCGTGCGCTTGATCAAGGTCAACGAGTACAAACGCCGCCAGGCGGCGGTGGGCATTCGGATCACGCCGCGTGGCTTTGGCAAGGACTGGCGCTATCCGATCACGTCGGCGTGGTCGGAGTGGAAGGATCTGTCGTAGGCGGTTGCATCCGGCCGGGCGCTCGCGGGTCCGAGCGATTGTCCGGTGGTGCAATCTTCAACCGTATCGATATGCGCTGCGAGGAGTGGTCATGAAGAAGGTGGAAG
>DAIQRF010000250.1:0-3903 GCA_036786505.1 Casimicrobiaceae bacterium
CCTATGACCTCAAAGGCAAAGGATGGTGGCTAGTGATGAGCGCCACCAGGACCGCGCCGAATGTTTACAGCGGAGACTTGTTGCAAGTCACGGGACCGGCATTCGATGCCGTCCCGTTCCCGCCGGTGGGCAGCCCGGGCGGGGCGACGGGCTCTACAGTGGGCAGCGCCAGCCTCACCTTCACCGACGCCAACAACGGCGTGTTCGCTTACTCGGTTAACGGCATCTCTCAAACCAAGGCGATCACACGCCAGCAGTTCGGCCCGCTGCCGACGTGCACCTTTGGCGCGCAGACCAATCTTGCGCTGGCGAGCAACTATCAGGATCTGTGGTGGGCCGCGCCTGCAGGATCGGAATCGGGATGGGGCATCAACCTGACTCATCAAGGCGATACGATCTTTGCCACCTGGTTCACCTTTGACCGCGACCACACACCCATGTGGCTGGTCGTGTCGGCGCCTAAGACCATGCCCGGCACCTATACGGGAACGCTGTTGCAGACGACTGGCCCACCGTTCAACGCGGTGCCATTTCCTCCGGTGGGCGCCCCCGGAGGCGCGACCGCGTCCAGCGTCGGTACAGCGACGTTCACCTTCAGCGACGGGAACAATGCGACTTTTTCCTATACGGTGAATGGCGTATCGCAGACCAAGACCATCACCCGTGAGGTGTTCCGACCGCCCGGAACGACCTGCCAGTAGTCGCTTTTGCGCCGTTCTCGCCGTGTAAGGTAACCGCTGATGCGACGCGCATCGTGCGCCTACCGCAGAATCAGACAACGCCGGATTCACACCGGCCGCGGCGCACGACAAAATAACAACACTTCGAGTGACGGCAGCGCGGCCTTCCACGACGGCTCGGCTGTGGCGAGCGTCAGGACTTGGCGGCAATTCCAGCTACTCGAGGCGACGCGGCTCCGCTGAAGATCTCCTGGTCGAGGCTTTCATGCGCCAAGCCGATTGTGCCGAAAACATCTTTCCGCGAGGAAATCACCTATGACCACATCCATCAATTCATATTCCACCACCGGGACCGCCCCGGCGACCGGCGGCGCCCCCATCATCGGCGCCGAGCGTCGGCACGCGGATGGCCCCGGGCCCGAAGTCATGGACGCGTCGACGCTCAAGGGCGACACCGTCGTCAATTCCAGTGGCGAAGATCTGGGCAAGATCGAGGCGATCATGCTCGACGTCACCAGCGGTCGCATCGCCTACGCGGTGCTGTCCTTCGGCGGTTTTCTGGGCATGGGCTCCAAGTATTTCGCCGTTCCCTGGTCCGCGTTCACGCTCGACGCCGCCGAGAAGCGTTTCATCCTCGGGGTTAGCAAGGATCGGCTGGAAAATGCGCCGGGGTTCGACAAGGATCATTGGCCGTCGATGGCGGACCATACGTGGGCGACGCAAGTGCATGCCTATTACAATGTCACGCCGTACTGGGACGACGATCTCGATACTGCACGCGATCGCCGATCAACGCCGGACGAACTGACGACACCTAGAGTCTATTGAGTCACAAGCCGGGATAATAGCGGCTGTTACCCATCTCCGTAATCCGAGTAAGGGCATGCGGCGACGCGGCTGGCAACCTTCGGGTGCGCCAGCCGTTTTTTCGAATGCAGCTTCGAGGCGACAGCGCCGCAGCAGAAAGCGCGTACTAGCGCGGCACAAAATCAGCGCCGCGTGATGCGTGATACGATGGTCCGCAGAATTCGGTTGGAGCGCGGGCGATGAATCGACTCGATTTCGACGGCCGTACCGCGGTCATTACCGGCGGCGCGGCCGGCATCGGACTCGCGATCGCGGAGCGGCTGGTGGCAAGCGGCGGCAGGGTCAGCCTCTGGGATAAAGACCCGTCGGCATTGCAAAGCGCGACGGCGGCCCTGGGCAAGGCATCCGCAGCCTGTGTCGTCAATGTTGCCGATGTCGCAAGCGTCGACGCGGCGGCCAAGGTGACGTCGAGCGCCCTGGGTCGCATCGACGCCCTCGTTTGCTCGGCTGGCGTGGCGGGACCGAATGCCACGACCTGGCAGTATCCCGTCGATCAATGGCAACAGGTGATCGACATCAACCTCAACGGGGTGTTCTACTGCAACCGCGCCATCGTGCCGATCATGCTCGAGCGGGATTATGGCCGTATCGTGAATATCGCCTCCATCGCCGGCAAGGAAGGCAATCCCAACGCCAGCGCATACAGCGCGTCGAAGGCGGGGGTCATCGGTCTGACCAAGTCGCTTGGCAAGGAGCTCGCCAAGACCGGCGTTCGCGTCAACTGCGTCACGCCGGCGGCGGTCAGGACGGCGATCTTCGATCAGATAACGCAGCAGCACATCGATTTCATGCTGTCGAAGATTCCGCTCGGCCGTTTCGGAATGGTCGAGGAAATCGCGGCGCTGGTGGCATGGTTGTGCACCGAGGATTGCTCGTTTTCGACCGGCGCGGTGTTCGATCTTTCGGGTGGGCGCGCGACGTATTGATCGCCCGGCCGCGGCGCGATCGAGTGAATGCGGCCCTACGGCCGTACCTCGAGCATGATCTTGCCGATGTGTGCGCTCGATTCCATCAACCGGTGGGCTTCGGCGGCGTCGGCCAGCGGAAACACCCGGTGGATGACCGGCTTGAGCTTCTTCGCGTCGAACAGCGGCCACACTTTGGTGCGCAGGCTCTGCGCGATCTCAGCCTTGCGTAGGGAAGGGCTCGCGCGCAGCGTCGAGCCAGTGACGGTCAGGCGCTTCATCATGATATGGCGCCAATCCGCCGTTACTTTGCTTCCCTGCAGAAACGCAATGATGACCATGCGTCCCTCCAGCGCCAGGCACTTCATGTTCTTTTCGATGTAGTCGCCGCCGACCATGTCGAGCACCACGTCCACGCCTTTCTTGCCGGTGATCGTGGCGACCTCGGCGGCGAAATCCTGCTCGCGATAATTGATGACGTGGTCGGCGCCGATGTCGCGGCAGAAGAGAGCCTTGTCCGCGCCGCCGACGGTCGTCAACACCGCTGCGCCGAATGCCTTGGCCAGCTGGATCGCGGTGAGTCCGATGCCGCTCGACCCGCCGTGTACGAGCACGGTCTCGCCGGCCGACAGATGAACCCGATCGAAGAGATTATTCCAGACCGTGAAATAATTCTCCGGAAGGCTCGCCGCTTCGAGCAGCGACAGTCCCCGCGGCAACGGCAGGCAGTGCGCCGCCGGCGCCGTGCAATATTCGGCGTAACCGCCACCGGGCGTCAGCGCGCAGACCTGGTCGCCGACAGCCCATTCGGATTTTCCGTCGCCGACCGCGACCACCGTCCCGGCAACTTCCAGACCGATGATCGGTGAAGCATCCACGGGAGGCGGATAGAGCCCTGCGCGCTGGATACAGTCGGGGCGGTTGACGCCGGCGTAGCGAACCTCGATCAGCACCTCTCCGCTTTTCGGCACCGGCGTCGCCGTCTGGTCGAGCGTGAGGACGTCGGGCGGCCCCGCCTCGCGGGCGGCGACGTAACGCATGGTCGCGGGAATTGCGGCAGGCATGCAAAGACTTCAAGCTTGATCGGGCGAACATTGTAGCGCAGCAGGCCGCTCGCTTCAGCGCGCAGCGATCTGCGCTACACTGGCGGCCTGCCGCCGGCGTCGCGACCCGGCTCTGGGATTTCAGCGTGCGCGACGACGACGAGCAGGTGCGCAAGGACATCGACGCTGCGATTTCGGGCAACCGGAAAGTCAAGCTGCACTACCGCGAGAAATATTTCCGCTGGAGCTGGCTGGGCGATACCAAGCACTTCGTCGACAAGGTCGAGCTCGCAGGCTGAACCGCGAGCGCGGGCCGGCCGCCGCGTCAAGCGTCAATAGACGACCTGCACGTTCTCGGGCGAAAACCGCTCGCGCAGGCCTTCGAGCAGGCGATCGTCGAGGTTGACC
>DAIQRF010000251.1:0-3876 GCA_036786505.1 Casimicrobiaceae bacterium
GGTCAAACGAGAGATGGCCGATCCGGGACCGGCCGTGTGTTGACAACTGCTATACGCCACCGTAAGATGCGTATATCTGTTGTGTGTACGACATAGGAGAGACTCATGCGCGACGCCGCCATCAACCTGCGGGCACGTCCCGAGCAGCGCGATCTGATCGACCAGGCCGCGCAGCTGCTCGGCAAGAACCGCTCCGACTTCATGCTCGAAGCGGCCTGCGACAAAGCGCAATCGGTGCTGCTCGACCAGGTATTTTTCAGTCTGGATGCCGAGAAATTCCGGCGATTCACCAAGCTGCTCGACGCGCCACCCGCCCGCAATCCGGGGCTTGAGCGCCTCATGGCGGTCAAGGCGCCCTGGGGCAAGAAGTCCGCGAAGGCCTGAGCTTGCAACTCAGTCCGCCGGAGCCCTTGGCGGCTTCGCATCGGCTGGATGACTTCGAGTGCGGCGAGGCCGTGCTCGATGACTGGCTCAAGCGCAGGGCATTGGCCAACCAGTCAAGCGGGGCGAGCCGTACCTTTGTCGTCACCGATCAGGACGGTCACGTCCGCGGCTACTACGCCATAGCGGCCGGCGCCGTATCGCACCAGCTGGCAACCAGCGGCGTTCGCCGCAACATGCCTGATCCTGTTCCGGTCATGGTGCTTGCCCGGCTCGCGGTCGACCGCAGGACGCAAGGACAGCATCTGGGAGCATCGCTGCTGCAGGACGCTGTCAATCGCGCAGTGGCCGTATCTCAAAACGCGGGGGTGAGAGCCCTGCTGGTGCATGCGCTCCACGAGCGGGCCAGACAGTTCTACGAGCACTACGGGTTTCAGCCCTCGCCGACGCATCCGATGACGCTCATGCTGCGCTTGAGCAGCGTGAAGGCCTGACAGAATCACGCCTGCGATTCCCGGCCCTTGCCGTCGCGCCAGTTTTCCAGGCCGCCCGGCCATTGCAATTGCGTCGGCACCCCGTGCGCGTCTCGACCCGCTTGCGACGAAGAAATGCAGGCTCCCGCTGGATAGTCTGCGCCATGATCGTCACCTCGCGGCTGGTAGTGGAAGATGGCTGAATCCTTCCATGCCGGGCGGTCGTTGTCGGCCCGAATCGGAGCTTCGATGAAGCCACGAAAACGCTTGACGGCGTGAATAACGGCGGACGTTGCCAAGTGGGATTGGCGCTCTACGTCTGGGAGGCTCCGGTCCTGCTTTCCGATTACCTCACGACGTGCGGGCGTTGACGTTCATCGATCGCGCACTTCCACGGCCAGATGGAAACTCGACTCGTTTACCACCGCCTCGGGCAATGGAAGCCCTCCTTCGGCATCCAGCCTGATAGGCCGAGCGACTTCCTCCTGTCCCATCACGACGCGGAACCAACGTTCCCGATCCACCATGACCACTCGACCGGTATTTCTTCGGTCACATTACCCGATGCTACCGAATCCTCGTCCCACGCGCGCGCCAGAGTGGCTTGGATCTTCCTATCGAAGCGGGCGATCAGCGCGCGGTTGGCGGCGACCAGAATTGCTCAACAATCTTGCGCCGGTGCCTTTCCAGAACCGCGCCGCCGTCTTCCAGCTGACAGCGGGCCTCGATGAAATCACGGTTCTCGGCGGCCGCGTCGTAAAGTTCTTTCACCAGGGCGAGCAGCGCGGACTTCTCCCAGGTGAGCAGGCGTGGGCGGACCGCGCTCCAGCCGCCGGACTTCCTGCTTGGCTTCTTGGTTACGTCTGGCATGAATCAATGAAGTTAGCGTTGGATGCGTTTCAAAGGGACCAAGGATTCCGGCGGAACGATCACGGTGATGCTGCGCGCCTGTCCAGGCTTCACGCCGGATGAAGCCTCGCCGTTCCAGCGTGAGCACCATCGTATGCACGCTTGGCGGCGTGATCTGGAAATACCGCTGCATGTCCGCTTCCGATGGAGCGCACCCGTTCACGATACCGTATTGATGAATGTAGGCGGGGAACTGACCTTGCCGTTCGGTGGGTGCGGGGTTCTTCATGGTGCGCGCTTGGGGTGTAGTTGGTTTCGAAGGTATCCCACAGGAACTCGATGTATTCCTGTTTCTTCGGGCTGTTGAACGAGAGCGGGAGGTATTGGCAGGATGCCACCTCATCCGCGATCCGCGGGCCGGCTAGCTCCGCTCAAACGGATTGAGCGTGTCCACGCCGAGCGTTTTGAAATCGCGCACGTTGCGCGTCACCACCACCAGGCGATGCACGCTCGCGGTTGCCGCGATAAACGCATCCTCAACGAGCGTAGCCGAGCGGCGATGCATGAGTTTGGCCCATGCGCGGCAAACAGCGGCGTCCATCGCCAGCACCTGCCCCGTGACCGTCAATTGCTCCAGCCAGGCCTCGATTTGAGCGGCTTTTTCACCATCCCGCTCGCGGGTCATTTCGACGCCGCGTTGCAGCTCGGCGATCGTCATGGCGCAGAGGTACAGCGACGAGGCATCTTGCGCGGAAATCCACGCCACAACACCGCCATGCGGCTTGGGCTTGCGCAGCTCGGAAACGATGTTTGTATCCAGCAAAAACATCAAACGCGCCGCAGCTTCAAGCTGCCTCTGGCGGGCACGGCAATCCCTGTCGGCGCAGCGGGGTCGAGCAAGACCTGCTTCAGCGCGCGCTTGCCCGCGGTTTGCAGTGCGTCCCATTGACGAATGGGCACCAGCACCGCCGCCGCTTTTCCGTGCTTGGTCACAAGTTGCGGGCCTTCGGCGAGGCTGGTCTCAAGCAGCTCGCTGAAGCGCGCTTTCGCGTCCTGTACGGGCCAACTGTGCATTTGCGCCTCCCAATCGTACTAGTCAGAGTAATGACTACTTTATCACAGAGCACTGGATCAGTGGAAACCGGCCTCGATGTTGACCCGCTTTCGTGGACGGCTCACCGCTCTTGGCTACGCCACCGCTTCACGATGACGTCCACGTCGAGGTCCGTCGGGCCGTCTCTCCACTTTGCGCAGAAGTCCACGTCATCGCTGTTGGGCGTCGGATTCGGTTTGTCGAACTGAAGTGTTGAGGTCACTCGCCTAAAACCGGGCTTTGAATCGCCGCCCGCGTCTGGATAAGCGCGTCAATCTCCGCGATAGTCAGCCCGACTTCCCCGAGCACTTCACGGGTGTGCTGTCCAAATAACGGCGCGGCACGCGACACGCGGGCAGGGGTTTCGGAGAGCTTGACGGGACAGCCGATGGCCCGGACCTTGCCCGCCTTCGGATGCCGCGTTTCGACCACCATATCGCGGGCGAGAACCTGCGGGTGCTCCAGCATTTCGGCAATGGTCAACACCGGACCCGCGGGAACGCCGGCCGCGGCGAGCGCCGCGAGCCATTCCGACGACGGCTTGCGCTGGAAGCACAGCGCGATCAGCTCAATCAGCGCGCGAAGGTTGGCCATGCGCGACGCATTGTCGTGGAATCGTTCGTCGGCAAGCAGCTCCGGCGCCTCGAGCACCTGGGTCAACCGCTCGTAATTGGACTGGTTGGAGGCGCCGATGGTGATCCAGCCATCCTGCGTTGCGAACGCCTGATAAGGGGCGGTGAGTGGATGAGCCGAGCCAAGCGGTCCGATCTCCTTGCCGCTGCCCAGAAAAATGGCGCTTTGCCAGAACGTCTGCATGACCCCGGCTTCGAGCAGCGAGGTGTCGACCAACTGTCCCTGACCGGTGCGCAGTCGATGAATATAAGCCGCGAGGATGCCGAGCGCGGCCAGGATTCCCGCGTTGATGTCGGTCACGGGGGATCCGACTTTGGTCGGCGGGCCGCCGGGCTCGCCGGTGATGCGCATCAGGCCGCTCAATCCTTGCGCTACCAGATCGAAGCCGCCTTTGTCCGCATCGGGACCGGTTCTGCCGTAGCCGGATATCGCGCAATAGATGAGCCG
>DAIQRF010000010.1:0-4298 GCA_036786505.1 Casimicrobiaceae bacterium
GGTCCTGATGTCGATGAAGACGGGGCCCAACCAGCCCGAACGGCCAGTCAAATTCTCGTTCGCCGGCAGACGTGTTGGTGACTGCGGCAGCGCCAAGTAGAGCACTCGCGCCGCGGCCGTACCTTGCCTGCGGTCGGCGCGCACCTGCATCTTGCCTGGCGGATTGGTCTAAGGAGACGCGCGACCACCGCCTGCGCAGCAGGATCGCGCAGGCGCCGGTGCGGCCGGCGCTGAGCGCCTATACCTTGCCCGGCGGAGGGATGTACGGAGACGGGACCACCGCCTGCGCCCATCCATACAGGCGCTCACGCCGCGTTTGAGGGCGGTGATGCAGGTAACGCTCGAGCTCGGTCAAGCCTCGACGATAGACCTCGCGCTTGAAGTCGATCACGTTTTCCAGCGGAATCCAGTAGTCGTGCCAACGCCAGGCATCGAACTCGGGATGATCGGTCGCACGCAGTGACACGTCGCTGTCGCGGCCGGTCAACCTGAGCAGATACCAGATCTGCTTCTGGCCGCGATAGCTGCCCCGCCATTCGCGTTTGATCCAGTGCTGCGGCACCTCGTAGCGCAGCCAATCCCGCGTACGTCCGAGTATCTTGACGTGCGCCGGGTCGAGTCCGACTTCTTCCTTCAATTCCCGATACATCGCCTCCTCGGGCGCCTCGCCGACGTTAATGCCGCCTTGAGGAAACTGCCACGAGTGCTCTCGGATCCGCTTGCCCCAGAAGACCCGATCTTTCGAGTTGGCGACGACAATGGCGACGTTCGAACGATAACCGTCACGGTCCAGCATCGCGACACCTGTATTTCTGCGCGTTGGCTTAATTCTTGCACAGATCGTGACGCTTGCAAAGGTCCGCACCGCCGACCACGCCTGGGCGCGCACCTGGAATTTGGCCTCGTGCGACGCGTCGTCGCCATACTGCAGTTCGATCGCGTAAGACCGCGGACAACTTGCCGACGCTCTTTTTGAGAAGCCGCGGATGAATGCCTCGATTCGGAACGCGATGTCCCGCGCACTATCTCGGCGGGCAGTACTCGCGCCGGACCGTTGGGCCGGTAACGACTCTTCAATGTAACAACGCCGCCGGTTGGCCTACTCTCACGCGCGATCTTCGGACGAGCGGCTGCTCCTTCGCTTACCCGCATCGATCGACCTACGCCGCGCCGCGCGGTTCCGGGTCGACCAGTACCCGCCCGTCCGATCTACAGCCGCCCGGTCAGCAACAGGATGATCAGGATGAGCACCACGACGCCGGCGATCCCACTCGGCCCGTATCCCCAGCCGCCGCTGTATCCCCACGTGGGAAGGGCGCCGACGAGCGCCAGGATCACGATAATGAGAAGGATGGTTCCGATGGACATTATTGTTGCTCCTCGTTGTAGTTGACGACTCGCGACAGCCGGATCTACGGCGCTCGCGCTTCGCCCTGGGTGCCGGAGAGCAGCTGCCGGCATGATTCAACGACCGCTCACTGCTGTGCAATCCGCGTGCCAACCCTCGCGCGCGCTTTTCAAGCTTTTGAACCGCGACTGCGAAAGGCGCCGACTTCCGACGACGCCCTCGCCCGTCACGAAGCCGTCTTGCGCTTGGTCGCGCTTTTGCTCGTGCTCCTGGCCGTCGATCTCGCGCCAGCGGACTTCTTCCTGGTTGTCGCAGGCGCTCGCTTTGCGGTCTTCGCCTTCGTCGTTGAAGTGGGGCGCTTGACGGTCTTGCGTGTTTTCGATGAACTCTTCGCGGCGGAACCGCCTTTGCGACCACCTTTGCGACTCGGCTCCTTGTTCTCCGCCTTGCCTCGTCCAGACCCGCTTTTCTTGCCCCCACCGGAGGTCTTGTTGACGGTCGCCCACGCGCGCCGCGCGGCCTCATCCGTGGAAACACCGCGGTTCTCGTAGCCTTCCTCGATGTGCTCGGCCTGGCGTTTCTGCTTGCCGGTATAGCTTTCCTTGCTTCCACGCGGCATGACGGCCTCCGGTCGGTCTTTGCCCGCGAATCGCACGAGCAAAAACCGTTCCGAATCGGTGTCGCAGCACGCGGCGCTGGACACCAAGGCGCGTGTCGGGCCGGCCCTTGGTCGCGCAATCGCGGCGCATCTGTGGGAAGAACATGCCGGTAAGCCTTACCGCAGCGCTGCAATTCTTGCCAATGCCGCGTGCGTGCATTCATGGCATTGGACCCTCGCTCGCCGCTGAATCGGCGCTGCCATCGTCGGTCGTACCGTCGGCTGGCATACGAGTTGCAGGATGTTCGCGACCGGGAGTCCCAGAAACCGTTGGAAAAGGGGGCCTCGCAGCCAGCGGCATTCATGGCCCGCGACGACGAAAGGGGTGATCGGAGATGGTGCGCTGCATGAGAGACGACACGCCAGTCACATCAGTAAGTTCCGCCGCACAAGGGCTCGTCAGCAGTTTGGGAGCGTTCTCGCGACACGCACGCGGCGACGCGCCAACGATGGGCGATTCCGCCGCGCGCATGCACATTAACGCGCACAAGCCGCAACCGCCGGTCGAGGAGCCGGAACCCGAGCCGGACCAACGAACGCCCGTGGAAGAACCCGAGCGTCCGAATCCCCGATCGCCTCCGGAACGGCCAAGACGATGACGTTGCCCTGGTACGCTCCGTGCTCCATCAACCACGGGCCGCCGTCGGGTGGACGCAGCAGAATGTTGGGAGGAGCCATGACCCAGGGGATAAAGCGTTCGAGGAAGTACTTGCGGCAGTTGCCGCTCTTGGCATTGATGTTCGGCTTGCCTGCTTTCTCGATGCCCAGCAAGTTGGCCGTTGAGCCGCCCGCACCGAGCGTTTCACAATGTGCGTTGATCGAAGTGCACGACACCGCGGGCGTCGGCTGGTGGTCTTCAGCCGCGTTGGAAATCGATCCTGCACCCGCAGTGAACACCAGCGACTGACGGTTCCACAAGTCCGACTGCGTCTATGCTCGGCGACTTTGGTCCGATAACGTTGGTTCCGCGCGGCGCGCGACTAGAGCAGCGGCTTCTGGCGATCAACGCCCGCGTCGACGACCGTCAGCGCGCTCATGTTGACGATGCGTCGCACCGTCGCCGAGGCAGTGAGAATGTGCACCGGCTTGGCGACACCGAGAAGAATCGGTCCGAGGGTGAGTCCGCTGCCGGCCGCGACCATGAGCAGGTTGAACGAAATATTGGCCGCATCGAGCGTCGGCATGATCAGCAGGTTGGCGTCACCCTTGAGCCGCGAGTTCGGAAACACCGCCCGCCGCACTTCATCGGATAAGGCCGCGTCTCCCTGCATTTCTCCCTCGACCTCGAGCTCGGGCTCCTGCGTGTTGATGAGCGCCAGCGCCGACTGCATTTTTCTCGCCTGCGGATCGTTGCTCGAGCCGAAGCTGGAATGGGATACCAGCGCGACTTTGGGAACGATGCCGAACCTCCGCACCTCGTCCGCGGCGAGCCGCGCGATTTCCGCGATCTGCTCCGCCGTGGGATCGCGATTGACGTAGGTATCGGCGATGAATACGGTGCGGTCCGGCAACAGCACCGCGTTCATCGCGGCCCAGGTCCTGACGCCTGAACGCAAGCCGATCACCTGATCGATGTAGTGGCGGTGCGCGTCGTGGGTCCCGAAGGTACCGCATAACATTCCGTCGGCGTCCCCCATGTGGATCATCATCGCGCCGATCAGCGTCAGCCGCCGGCGCATCTCGATCTTGGCGAACTGCTGCGACGTGCCCCGGCGCTCCGTCAACCGGTAGTATTCCATCCAGTAGTCGCGATAGCGCGGATCAGATTCGGGGTTGATGATCTCGAAATCGACGCCGGCCTTGAGCCGCAAGCCGAACTGCGCCAGCCGGCGCTCCACCACGGCGGGCCGCCCGACGAGGATCGGCTTGGCCAGGCCTTCGTCGACCACGACCTGCACCGCGCGCAGCACGCGCTCTTCCTCGCCCTCGGCGTACACAATCCGCTTGGGTGATTGTTTTGCGGCCTGGAAGATGGGCTTCATCAGCAGGCCCGAGTGATAGACATGCTGCAGCAGGCGCTCGTGGTAGGCATCGAAATCGGCGATGGGCCGCGTCGCGACACCTGAGTCCATGGCGGCCCTTGCGACCGCGGGCGCAATCATGACGATGAGCCGTGGGTCGAACGGCTTCGGTATCAGGTACTCGGGCCCGAATTTCAACTCCTGGTTGTCACCATAGGCTGCGGCGACGATGTCGGACTGCTCCGCCATGGCCAGATCCGCGATCGCGCGCACCGCGGCAAGCTTCATCGCCTCGTTGATCGTGGTCGCGCCCACGTCGAGCGCGCCGCGA
>DAIQRF010000010.1:4308-15738 GCA_036786505.1 Casimicrobiaceae bacterium
CGGTGGCAATGACCGCGTCGGGCCGCGCCGCCTTCGCCAGGTCGGGCATGATCTCCGGCTCGGGATTGGCCAGAGCAAGGATCAGCGGCTGCATTGCCATCTGCTTGAGGAACTCCGGCTTCAGCACCCGCGCGGCCGACAATCCGAGGAATATGTCCGCACCGGCAATAATGTCGCTCAGTTTGCGCGCGTCGGTCTTTTGCGCATAACGCGCCTTGTTGTCGTCCATCTCTTCCTTGCGGCCCTGCCATACCACGCCGGCGATATCCGCGACCCACATGTTTTCCTGCTTGATGCCGAGCCCGACCAGCAGATCGAGACAGGCGAGCGCCGCGGCGCCGGCGCCCGAGCAAACGAGCTTCACCGCAGCGAGATCCTTGCCGACCACGCGCAGTCCGTTGACTACCGCCGCGCCGACGATGATCGCGGTGCCGTGCTGGTCGTCGTGGAACACCGGAATCTTCATCCGCTCACGGCACTTGCGCTCGACGTAAAAGCATTCCGGCGCCTTGATGTCTTCGAGGTTGATCCCGCCAAACGTCGGTTCAAGCGCGCAGATGATATCGACCAGCTTCTCCGGGTCGCGCTCGTCAACTTCGATGTCGAAGCAATCGATGCCGGCGAATTTCTTGAACAGCACCGCCTTGCCTTCCATGACCGGCTTGCTGGCCAGAGGACCGATCGCGCCTAAGCCCAGCACGGCGGTGCCGTTGGTGACGACGCCGATCAGATTGCCGCGCGCAGTGAGGTTGCGCGCCTCCGCGGGATCGCGGACGATTTCGTCGCACGCCGCGGCGACGCCGGGGGTATAGGCGAGCGCAAGATCGCGCTGATTGGTGAGTTGCTTGGTGGGCAGCAGCGAGATCTTGCCCGGCGGAAACTGGCGGTGGTATTCGAGCGACGCCTCTCGAATATCCTTGTCCGCCATGGATTGCGTCCCTTCCTTTGCGGGAGGGTTAATTTTACTGTTCAGGGCTCAACCGCATTGGTGTAGTCGAGAAACTTTTCGGGCGACACGCGCAGCGCGGCGCCGGTCGGGCAGGCACGAACACATGCGGCTCCGCCTGCGAGGTCCTTGCACATGTCGCACTTGACCGCTTTCTTGACCATTGACTTGTCGTAGACCTTGGTTTCCATTCCCGGCTCGTCGCCCTGCCCCCAAAGCAGCCACTGCCACAGGCCGGGCCGCTCGCGCCCCGGATCGAGCGGCGCCATCTGGATCACGCCGTAGGGGCAATTACGCTCGCAATTGCCGCAGCCGATACAGGTGTCGCGGATGTAGACCTCGCCGTTGGGCGCGCGATTGATGGCGTCGGGCGGGCAATCCTTCATGCAATGAGGATGCTCGCAATGCCGGCACGACGTCGGCACATGGATTTGGGCGTAGGTCGGCCCGGCCTCGCGGTCGAGGCGCGAGGTTCCCTCATGCACGTCGGCGCAAGCTTTTTCGCAATTGTTGCAGCGTATGCACAGGCTTTCGTCGATCAGCAGGACATCCGTTGCCTCGCCGATGCCCTGTTGCATCAGGTAAGTCGTGACGTTGCCCGATTCGGCTTGCACTTCCATGGCCGCGTTGGCTTTGAGCCGCGCCAGAAACTGCGTCTCGAGGTCCTCGCGAAGCGCGGGGTGGCGAGCGATCACCTGTTTGAACGCTCCGCTTTCGAGCACGATGGCCTCGGTCGCCACGGCGGCGCGCACCGTCGCCATGCGCGGTGCATCGGTGAGCAGCGCCATTTCGCCGACGTAGTTGCCGGCGGCAACGTACGACAGCACTACCTCGTGCCCGCCAAGCTTGCGCGAGACCGTGACCGAGCCGCGGCGAAGCAGGTACAGACCGTCGGGCGCCGATCCCTCCTCGAACAGCGTGGCGCCCGAGGCGAAGCTTTTCAACTGCGCGCCGGCCAGTAGCGCATCGAAGTCGTCGTCGGGCAAATCCTGCGCCAGGTACGCCCGTACCGCACGCCGCAGGAAAACGGCGTCGACGCCTTTGCGCACCGAATCGACCGAGGCGATCAGCTTGAGGATGGACCGCCGCGGCGTCTCGATCAGCACACATCCCTCGCCCGCCTTCACGGTGGCCGCGCGCCGGCGCCCGGAAATCAAACCGAGCTCGCCGAAGAAAGTTCCGGCGCCCAACCGGATCCACCGGCTGCTCTCGCTTTCACCGCCAATCTCGACGAAGACCTCGCCTTCGACGATGGTGAAGAAGGTGTTCGTATAATCGTTGCGACGAAACAGGATCTGCTCCGGCGCGGGTGTTCGCACATCGCTGTCGAGCAGAAACTCGCGAAGCTGCAGCGTCGTAATGCCGGCGAGCAGCGGCACATTGCGCTGGGTGATGGCCAGCGCCTGCGCCACGCTGGTCGCGTGCGCCCAGTTGCTGAATTTGGATTTGAGCAGCGGCTCGTCGGCGGGCTCGACATGATTGCCGAGGATCGACTCGACCACTTCGTAACCCTGGTTCATCGCCTGCTTGATCAGCGGATAACCGCCGAGCGCACCGACGATGTAGAGACCTTCGACGTTCGACTCGTAGGTTTCCGATAGCTGCGGCACCGCCGCCGGGTCCGCGTTGGGGAACTTGACTCCGAACCCCTCGACCAGCTTGCGCGGCGGGATCGCTCCCAGTCGAGCGATCACGCGGTGACAAGCGATATGTTCCAAACCGTTCGGCGTCTTGGCGTTGAACCTGGCGGGACAGCCGTTGGTCGCGACCATCTCGACGTTCGCCACCGACGTGCCGTAGCGGCATTCGATTTTCCCGTCCTTGATGGCGGCGAGAACCAGCGACAGGTTCCCTTCCTTGCAGCGCGCAAACTCGTCGTTGCGGTTGATCAGAATGACCCGATTCTGCGCCGCGAGCCCGAGCGCGTTCTCGATCGCCGCATCTCCGGCGCCGACGACGACGATGGTTTCGTCTTCATATTCCTTCGGATCGTCGAGCTGATATTGAACGATGGGCAAATTCTCACCGGGAGCGCCGAGCTTGCGCAAATTGCCCTGCAGCCCGATCGCCAGAACGACGGCCTCGGCATTGACCGTCCCACCCTCCGCGAGGGATAGCGCGAAAGCGCCGCGCTCGCCCGAAATCGCGGTGACCCCGGCGCCATGGCGGATGTTGACTGCGTACTTGGCGAGCTCCTGGTCCCATGCGCCCAGAATTTGCTCCCGGGTGCCGGCGGCGAACGTCATCGGGCTGCGCAAAGGCAGCACGCTCGGCTCGGCCATGACGTACTTGCCCTTTTGATACTTGTAGATGGTATCGGCGGGATGCTGCTCAGCCTCGAGAAGGATATGCGACATGCCCAGCTCGGCGGCGTGTGCTGCAGCCGACAGCCCGGACGGTCCGGAGCCGATGATGGCGATTTTGAACATGGATGAGGGGCGTCCGGCGAGCCGCGGGCGGTTCATTGTACCCCGGCATCGAAGCGACATCTAAGCCCTGTACGCTCGGCCGCCAGAGCCGACGCCGCCGGGGCCCGAGTGGCCGCGCATGGAAGTCATGCCGGTCACGGCGAACCAATGAGGCCGGCCCGTCGGGTGCCCTTAAGTGCGAAACAGCACATCGGCGCCAGTACGATACGTGTATGTTGGATCAACAAGAACTCGAAGCTGTGGGAGGCTTAAGTGTCCGATACCCGCTCCAAGATGACCAATCGACTGTTGGCGGCGCTGCCCGCCTCAGATTTGACGCGCATCACGCCTTCGCTGGAGCACGTGGACCTGAAATTAGGTGAGATCCTTCATGAAGCGGGTGGACCGCAGAAGTACTTCTATTTCCCGGGGACGTGCATCGTCTCGCTGCTAGGCGAACTGAACAACGGCGACAGTGCCGAGCTGTCGCTTATCGGCCGCGAAGGTGGAGTGGGCCTGGCCCTGGTGCTCGGCGGTGCAACGACTACAACTCGCGCGACGGTGCAGAGCGCGGGCACTGCGCTGCGCTGGAAAGCCGCTGCGTTGCAGCGCGAACTCAAGGTCTGCGGCCCGGTTTTGAGGATGCTGCTGCGATACACCCAGTCGGTGTGGACGCAGACCGCGCAGTCGGCGCTGTGCAATCGTCACCACAGTCTTGAGCAGCAATTCTGCCGCTGGCTATTGCTGAGCCTCGATCGAGTCGACGGCAGTCAGATCAGGATGACGCAGCAGTTGATCGCTGACATGCTCGGTGTACGCAGGGAAGGGGTCGTACTCGCGGCCAAGAAGCTGCAGCAGCGCGGATGGATCAGTTACAGCCGAGGGGTCATTACCGTTCTCAACCGGACTGCCCTGGAAGGGCGCGTCTGCGAGTGCTACCAGGCGGTCAACGCCGAGTATCGCCGGCTGCTAGGTTCGACACGCGCGAGTTACCCGTCGGCTGCGTGCTAGGGTAGGTCAGCGCCGTCGGCAGGCACGCGGATGCGTTCTGCGCATCAGCGCCAGGTCGTTCTCGGTGTGGGAGCGCCGTCGCGCGCGGGCCGCAGGGTCGCATTCCTCGACGAAAATGTAACCTTCGTGCAGCCGCGCGTCGACCAGCTCCATCTGGATCCACGCGATCTCGAGCGCGCCGAATTCGGCTTGAGTTCGCGGCGCTACAGGCCTACCGTGCCGCGGAAGTTGCGCAGCGCGGTTTCGAACTGTCCCGGGCTGTAGCGCTCGTCGTTGGCGACCGCCGCCTGCAGGTTCGCAAGTCCGCCATTGATGTCGCGAGCGGACTTGAGAATGCCCTTTTGGTACATGAAATTGGTGACGCTGCCGATCGCCATCGTTGCCTGTTCGGCACCGGCATAGTCGCGGAACTGACCGTTAAGCCCTTCGTCGACGAGCGCCGCCAGCACGCCGCGCATGTCGGCGTCGGTAAGCGTTCGCTGGTCCAGCTCCGCGGTCAGCTGCGCCACGTCGGCCTTGAGCGCCCGCGCCGTTCCGATGGCATCTCCGCCGCCGGTGACGGTCTGCTGCAGCTGGTTCATCCTCGAGGCAATGCGATTGCCGAGCGCGGGGTCCACCACCCGCGCAATGGCCCGCACCATCAGCATCGACGAGTCGTTGAGCCGCACCACGCCGGGCCCGAGCCCGGCGATACGAGGAGCCCAGCGCTTGTCGCTCATCGGATGATGGCAGGCATGACAATCGAAAAGCACCAGCTCGGGAAAGAGCCCATCGTGCCCGCGCTTGGGATCGGTGAGCAGATCCATCATTTCGGACACCGCAAGCGCCTGTCCGATGGCCCAAACCTTGACGCCGTCCCACAGTCGCTTGCGCTTTTCCCAATCCGAATCGATCTTGAAGTGCGCCGGCTCGACCGTCGTGAACGTCTCCAGCTCGAACGACAGCCGCGGATGCCCCGCGCCCATGATTCGATGCGTCACAAAGCGGTCAGCATTGCCGAAATGGCACGACAGGCAGAGCCTTGCCCGCTCGGAAGGGTCATCGGTGGGAAACAAACCTGACTCCAGGTTGCCCGCGTGTGTCGCCCCATCCTCGACATGCTTCGGCAGCCATCGCTCGGATGGGCCGTGACAGGCCTCGCATGACACTCCGTCGTCAAACTTGAAACGATCGCCGCGCTGGGCCTTGGCGACGTTGTGAGCGTGACAATCGAGACACACCTTGGCCTCGGCGGCGTTGCCGAGGCCAAGGTTGCGCGCAATGCGCGCCGACTGTTCGTTGAAGAGCACTTTGTAGGCACGCGCGTGCTTGTCGACCCGCGACCACGTCACGTATTCGTTTTGCAATACGTTGGCGTCCTTCCACGGTTGCACCGAACCGTGGCAAAGACTGTTGGCGCAGTTGACTACACCCATGCTTTTATCCTTGACCTGATAGGGCAGCGGCGGATGCGCGGCCGGCTGCGCCGCTGCCGTCGGCGGCGAAGACGGTTGAGTCGCGGGCTGCGCCAGTGCCGAGCCGATGGTGGCGGCGACGGCCGCGAAGACCAGCGCCAGCGCCGCGATCATTCTTGGCCACAGATCGTCAAATCGATGTCCGAATCTGCAGGCGAACGAGATCGCTGTCTTTTCCATGGCGTTCCTCACTGCTTGGTTGGCGGCGCCGCGTTGGGATTGCCGGCGACCGTTCTCGCCGGCACAAAGTCCTGAGAGCGTACGTCGTCGCTTACGGTCCACACGCTGCCATCGGGCCGCTGATAAAACCGCTTCATTTCATCCCCGGTGAAAGGGCGCGAGCCGAGACGGCCGAAGACCGCGATCTGGCCGCCCGTTTCGTCGACGCCGCGATCGCGGTCGAGGCCCTTGGACAACGCCAGCGCGGGGCTCGCGGTATTGCGCCAGGCGATGAGCTTGGGCTTGGGCTCGGGCGAAAAACCGTAGAACTTGGGCTGGCTGTCTGGCGAAGTGAGCTGCAGCACCTTGAGCCCGTTTGCACCGTCAGCGACATACGCGAACAGCGACGCATTGGTCGACCCGACGACGACATCACGCGCGTCGGTCAACTTGCCATCGGCGGTGAATTTCATGACCAGCTTCGGTACCTCCGGACGCTCGACGTCGATGATCGCAAGACCCTCCGCGCCGGCCGCGACGTACGCGTACGTTCTGGCAACGTAGATTCGCCGCGCATCGCCGAGGGTAACGCGCGCGGTGCCGACCTGCCGCGCTTTGGTCGGATCGGTGACGTCGATGGTGGTCATGCCTTCGTCGTCGAGCGCGAATACATAGCGGAACTGCAACGCGGCCGCGCGCGCTCCCTTGAGCGGCACGACCGCGGCGAGCTTCGGCTTTAAAGGATCGTCGAGATCGACGATCACCAACCCCGCATCAGCCGACACGTACGCGAAGTGGCCGCCGAGCATCACATGACGCGCGCCGCTTAAGATATTGTTCTCGTTCCAGGTAATCGCCCGGCTGAGGAAGTTGTTCTGCGGATCGCGGTCGGCGAGCGTATTGACATTGACCAGAATCAGCCCCTCGACCGAGTCGCTGATCGCGGCGTAGCTGTAGATCGGATGGAACGGCTGCTCCATGTTGGTGACTCGCATCAGCTCGCCCTGGTTGCGCAGCGGGTTGATCGACTGATTGGTCGGCAGCGCGACGCAGGTGGCGTTCGACGAGGCAATATGCGTGTCCTGTCCCCAGGGGGAAAACGGAGCGCTGACGATCTTCTGCGAAATCCCTTTGTTAGCGATGCTGGCGACGTCGTAGACGCGCATCCCTCCACGGCCTTCGGCAACGTACAGGTACTCGCCGCGCAGTTGCAGGCAGCGCGCCGCGTCCTTGGTGCCATGCGTCTGGATGGACGGCAGCCGCAGGTCGCGCTTCTGATGCTGCGCGAACCAATCGGGATACGCATATTGGTGCAGGTAGCTGCCGATCACCGCCTGCGGCTCATCCCATTCCGTGACCTGGATCGCGGCAATCTGCTTTTCCTCTCCGACCCACGCGTTGTATCCGACGAAGTTGACGAAGTTGGTCCCTTGCAGCATCAGTTGCGCCATGATCGCGTTGTTGTCGTTTTGCCGCGAGACGTGGCAGTCGCTGCAAGTCTTGGTTTCGGTCGTGCGCTCGGTGTGCGGATAGTGCGGCGCGAACGCCTGCGACGAGAACCCGGACGCGGCGATCGGGGGCTGCTGGATATAGATACGTTCGCGATTGATGTTGGTCGACGAAAGTACCAGCGCCGAGCTCGAGCGTATGGGCGCGATCTTGCTCCCCTTGACCGGGCCTTGGCGCCCGAGCTGGAACATGTCGTCGCGCGCGACCTGCGGATTGTAGGTGGCGTAGTTGCGCGTCTCGCCCCCTTCGTAGTGCAGGCGGTCGGTCTTGGCGTTGGCCTGGATCGGCAGGTGACAGCCGGCGCACGACGTCGTCCACGACAGGTGGCAGGTGTAGCAGGTCATCTTGTCGTCACCGTGAGCATACTTGGCCGGATCGACGCCGGGACCCCATTGCATCGAATCGCCCGCGGCCATGAGCTTGGCCCGTGCGGCCTTGGGATTGTAATTGGGGCTGACCGGATTGACCGTGTCCTTGACCAGCTTGACTTCCCACTCCTTGTCCGGGTCGAGCGCGGCGCGCTGGAACAGCTTTCCCTCGCGCCACTCGAAGCGTTTGCGACCATCCTGGGTCCGTAACAGCGACATGTCGGTACCCGACGGCTGCGACGCGGGACCACTGGTGAAAAGCGTCGGGTAGCGGGTGGCGGTGCCGTGGCAGTCGGCGCAATCGATCTCGATCGCCGCCGCGACTTCGCCGTAGAGATGTCCATTGCCGTGCGAATCCTGGGCGAAGTGGCAATCCACGCATTGGAAGCCCAGCTCCATGTGGATCGACGTCAAGTGGACCGCTTTCTTGAACTTGTCGGGATCGTCGTCGGCGACCGCCTTGCCGGCTGCATCGAGCAGCGTGCCGTGACGATCGCGCTTGAATACCGCGCGGAAATTCCAACCGTGGCCGTGGTAGTCGGCGAACTGCGTGTCCTTGAGCTTGGGATTGAGCGAGCTCACTTCCTTTAAGAATTCCGGGTCGCTCCACTTGCCTCGGATCGCCGCCTCCTCCGGATTGCGATCGAGGATCTTGCGAATCTCGGCGCCGGTCGGATAGCGCTGCTTTTCCGGCCACATGAACGGCGCGTCGGACTCGTAGTCCCACATGATGTAGCCGTAGTAGCTGTTGACGAACACATTCGGCTGGTGCATGTGGCAGACCATGCACTGCGACGAGGGAATCGCGCGCGTGAACGCGTGCTTGATCGGATGCCCCGGCTCGTCGCGGGGAATCGTCGGGTCCGCGCTTTGCGACTTGCCGGTATTGCCGAATGCCGCGTACGGCCCGGAATGCGCGGGGTCGCGATCGTTGGCATATACCGCGTGACATCCCGAGCACCCCGACGAGCGATAGTCGCCCGGCTGCTCATTGGTGCCCAGGAACCACATGTGCGGGTCGTTGAGCCGCGTCTTGGTAATGTTGATCACCGGCACCGCAATTCGAAGTCCGGTGCCGGGGCCGCGATTGGACTGCCGGATGTCGGGCCGGCCGGGCTCGTCGAGCTTCTGGATCGCGCCGGTGTTGTTCGGCAATCCGATCTCCGGAAACTGGCTCTGGATCACCCGGCCGCCGCGCTCGAAGACGCGGAAGATGTCGGCGACCGGAACCGTCTCCCACGCCGGGAGCGGGAAGAGCTTCGCCAGAATGCCCTTCTCGGTCATGAACGGCGTGGGCGGTACCGGGTTGACCATCGTCGCAGGTTCCCCCTTCGCGGTGTACGCTTCGCCGATCAGATAGCGCTTGAACGGCAGAATCCCGTTATTGTAGGAAGCCCCGCCCCACAGCATGGCCGAGGTCGACATCAGGCTGCGCTCGGCCGCCTGGATGATGGAGAGGTGGCACGCGCCGCAGGAGTCCCGTGCCACGCGGTAGTCGCCGGGATTGATGAAGCGCACGAATTCCGGCGCCTCTCGGTTAAGCAGGGTGTAGCTGCGCTCCGGATTGGCGCTCGACGGAAAATTCCACGCCTTGGGGAACCGCGGCAGCACGTGTGCGCTGTCGGTGGCGACCCGGTAGCTCGCGTCCTTCGGCGCCGCTGTCTGCAGCTTGACAACCTTGGCGTCGCCGCCATGGCAATCGGTACAGCCGAGAACCACGCCGATGTTGACGTGCATCGTGGTGTGATCGGTCGCGGTGTGGCAACTGACGCAGCCGAGCGATTTGGCCAGCGCATCCTGCGCCGTCTGCCGCTCCGGCGCGGGCGGCGTCGCCGCATACGTCCGCCTCACCGCGCGCTCGTTGTCCATGCCGAATGCGCACGGCGCGGCGAGCATCACGAGCGCACCGATCGCCGCAAGTATCGACCGGACCGGAGTGTCGTTGCGCGCGTTCATGGCAAACAAGGTCGGAACGGTCAGTACGTTAACAGAACGTTGAACAGGATCGAGTACTGCGTCTTGCCGCTTTCGATGTCGTAGAGCTGCTTCAGACCCTTGCCTGGAAGCAGCGCCGCAGCCGAGGCGTTGAGCACGATGTTCTGCGTGAATAACGGCCGGTACTGTACCGCCGCCGAAATATCCGTGCCCAAATTGCGATCGATATTGCCCTGGTTGCGAAGAACCGATAGCACGGTGGTGTTGGCGAACCAGAGCTGATTGAGGTTGCCGATGACGCGCCAGCGCGGCGAAACATCGAAGTCGGCGCCGATTCCGATCAGCGCCAATCCCGGATTGGTGAAGTTCGACTGGCCCTGATCCTTCGACGAGCGGAGGCTGGCGAGGACGCCGTTACGCCCCGAGAGCGCGACGCCGCCGCCACCGATCAGCGGCACCGCCTGGCGAATCCAGAAGCTGGTATCGGCACCGGCGATCTGCGGATTCTCGAGTATCGCGTCGAAGCCGTTTTCCTTGCCGTCGAACGGATTCTTGTCGCCGCTCGCGTAAAGCGCAGTGCCGCGGACGCGGAACCAGTCGAAGTCGCGCGACACCTCGCCCACGCCGTAAAAAGCGCTGATGTCCGCCGGTTGCTGCGACAAGGGATTGCGATCGTCGCGTCCGATCGCGTAGTACAGCGACGCAGTGGTATTCCAGCGGCCGAAATGGCCGTCGCCCGAGGCCCCGAAATAGGTCACGTTGTACTTGTGCGGCCGGGCGTCGCCCAGAATAGCGGGCCGAATTTGAAAGCCGTTGTTGTCGAGAAATGCGTCGGCGGTTTCCCGGTTCGCGTTGTGAATCACCGTTCCTTGCAACGTAAAGCCGGGCACCAGAAAATCCTGGCGGAAGAGATTGGCCACGAACACGTCGTCTTTGCGTAGCGGCTTGCCGATATCGTTCAAGCCACTGTTGGTGTCCTTGTCGATCCTGCGAAACCACGCCAGGTTGTACTGCCACCGATTGCTCTCGCGGGTGCCGAAAAAGCGAATGCCGACCGGCTGATCCTGAAATAGAAAACCGCGGAAGTCCGAAATGAACGGCTGAATTCCGACGCGGATGTCGTCGAAATCGAATTGCTCCGACGCGATGTTGTACTCGTAGTCGACGAACGCTTCCTGGATCGCGGCGAAATGATCGGTGCGGCGGGTGCCTTTGCGAGGATCGATATTGAGCGCGCGGACTTCCTCCACCTTGGTGACGTTGTAGTTCAACACCGGAACGAAACGGAACTCCAGCTCGGGCGGCTTGAACGTCGTGCTGCCCTTCAGCAGAGACAGGCTGACGATGAGATTTTGCGCGAAAGTCGACTGCCGCCCGCGGCCGAACTGGTCGTTCGCTTGGCGGTCCCGCGACGATTGCGCGCCGATCGGGGTCGGCAACTTGCGCGCCTCGAAGAGCGTGTCCGAGATCACGCCAAGATTGAAAAACCAGTCTTCACCAAAGACCGGGCGGTCGCCTTTGAGCGTGTTGGGGTTGTACGGGTCGAACCATCGCTGGTTCACGATGCCCAGTTGGTCGACCAACCGCCAGCGATCGGGCACCGGCACCGTTTCCCGCGGCAGCAACGGCGACGGCGGGGG
>DAIQRF010000252.1:0-3866 GCA_036786505.1 Casimicrobiaceae bacterium
CCGCATGGGTAAGCTCATCGAGCACCGTCCTTGCCGCGAGTTGCAACACCTGACCCGCCTCGGTCAATCGAAGCGCGCGATGCCGGCGCTCGAACAAGGGCGCGCCGAGCTGTTCTTCGAGCGTCTGCATCTGGCGCGACAGCGCCGACTGGGTGAGAAACAACTCCTCGCCGGCGCGGGTGAAGCTCAGGTGACGGGCCGCTGCGTCGAATCCCTTGAGCAGATCAAGCGACGGCAGGCGTCTGGCGGGAGGGTCTTGTTTTGGCATTCCTGATTAGCATGCGTCCCATGCGAACATTTCGTTTGTCCTCCTGCGGCGTCGCGCCGATACTTTGCTCTGTAGGCGGAGTCACGGAGTGGCGCGCCGACTACGCATGCATTATACGCATACTTCAAGGAGCCGATCATGCCATTCGATTTTGCCCCGGTGCCGTCACAGCGGCAATTCCTCCCCAGCCGGAGGAGCCTCCGGCTCGACGACGCGGAAGGTACGGTCATCGCGGTAGAAAGCGGCTGCCTCTGGGTGACCATGGAAAACGATCCGCGCGACGTGATCCTGATGCCCGGCATGCGCTTCGAGGTCGATCGCAGCGGCCGGACCATCATTGCGGCCGAGGAAGACTCGCGCTTCGGACTGCTGGCGCCAGGAGATTGCGCCGAAGGCCTCGCGGCAAGGACGGCGCGCAAGCTTGCCGCCCTGCTCGGCCGGCGGGTGTCACCAAGGGCGCTTCACTTCGTTCCCTACTACTGAAGCCGGCGCTTGGCCGCGCGTCGGCCAGGGGCGCGCGGTTTTCGACCCTTGCTCCACGCCTGCGCTCGGCCTCGAGCCGCCTTTGCATCAACGCTTGGCGAACACCATCTTGCCGTTTTTCTGTGCGACGTGCACGGTGTCGCCGGCGACGAACTTGCCGCCGAGGATTTCCTTGGCCAGCGGATTCTCGATTTCCTGCTGGATCGCGCGCTTCAGCGGACGCGCGCCATAGACCGGGTCGAAGCCAATGCTGGCAATCGCGGCCAGCGCTTCTGGCGTCAGGTCCAGCGAGATGTCGATTTTCGCCAGCCTTGCCTCGAGGCCTTTCAGCTGGATCCTGGCGATCGCTTCGATGTTCTTTTCCGACAGCGCGTGGAAGACCACGATCTCATCGATGCGATTGACGAACTCCGGTCGAAACTGCGTCTTGACCTCCGCCATGACCGCCAGCTTGATCACGCCGTAGTCGTCGCCCGACATCTGCTGGATCATTTGCGATCCAAGGTTCGAGGTCATCACGATCACCGTATTCTTGAAATCGACCGTGCGACCCTGACCGTCGGTCATGCGCCCGTCGTCGAGCACCTGCAGCAAAACGTTGAAGACGTCGGGATGCGCTTTTTCGACTTCGTCCAGCAGGATGACGCTGTACGGCTTGCGACGCACCGCCTCGGTCAGATAGCCGCCTTCTTCGTATCCCACATAACCGGGCGGCGCGCCGATCAGCCGTGCGACCGAATGTCTTTCCATGAACTCGGACATGTCGATCCGGATCAGATGCGACTCGCTATCGAATAGAAACTCCGCCAGCGCCTTAGATAGCTCGGTCTTGCCCACGCCGGTCGGCCCCAGAAACAGAAACGAGCCATAGGGCCGGTTGGGATCGGAAAGACCCGAGCGCGAGCGTCGGATCGCGTCGGACACCAGGCGCACCGCCTCGTTCTGGCCGACGACGCGCTGGTGGAGCGCGTCTTCCATGTGCAGCAGCTTTTCGCGCTCACCCTGCATCATCCTGGACACCGGAATCCCGGTCGCCCGCGACACGACCTCGGCGATCTCTTCAGCCCCGACCTGGGTACGCAAAAGCTGCGGCTTTTTCTTCTGCTCGGTGGCCAGCTTGGTGTCGGCCTTCTTCAGTTGCGCTTCCAGCTGAGGAAGCTTGCCGTACTGCAGCTCGGACATGGCCTGCCAGTCGCCCTTGCGCTTGGCGTCTTCCATGGCCAGCTTGATCTTGTCGATTTCCTCCTTGATGTGCTGCGTGCCCGCAACCTGAGCCTTTTCGGCACGCCATACTTCGTCGAGGTCCGCGTACTCGCGCTCGAGCTTCGAAATTTCCTGCTCGATCAACTCCAGGCGCTTTTTCGACGCCGCGTCCTTTTCCTTCTTTACCGCCTCGCGTTCGATCTTGAGCTGAATCAGTCTGCGGTCGAGCCGGTCCATCGCCTCCGGCTTGGAGTCGATCTCCATCTTGATGCGCGCCGCCGCTTCGTCGATCAGGTCGATGGCCTTGTCGGGAAGAAACCGGTCGCTGATGTAGCGATGCGACAACTCGGCCGCGGCGACGATTGCCGGATCGGTGATTTCGACGCCGTGATGAATCTCGTAGCGCTCCTGCAATCCGCGAAGAATGGCGATGGTCGACTCCACCGACGGCTCATCGACCAGCACTTTCTGAAAGCGCCGCTCGAGCGCCGCGTCCTTTTCGATGTACTTCCGGTATTCGTCGAGGGTGGTCGCGCCGACGCAATGCAGCTCGCCGCGAGCGAGCGCGGGCTTGAGCATGTTGCCCGCATCGATCGCGCCTTCCGCCTTGCCGGCGCCGACCATGGTGTGCAGCTCATCGATGAACACGATGGTGCGGCCCTCGTCCGCGGCGATGTCCTTCAATACCGCCTTGAGCCTCTCTTCGAACTCGCCGCGATACTTGGCGCCCGCGAGCAGCATCGCCATGTCGAGCGAAAGCACGCGTTTGTTCTTGAGCGTCTCCGGCACTTCGCCGTTGACGATACGCTGCGCCAGCCCTTCCACGATCGCGGTCTTGCCCACGCCCGGCTCGCCGATCAGCACCGGGTTGTTCTTGGTGCGACGCTGAAGGATCTGCATGGTGCGGCGGATCTCGTCGTCGCGGCCGATGACCGGGTCGAGCTTGCCCTGACGCGCGCGCGCGGTGAGATCGACGGTGTACTTCTTGAGTGCCTCGCGCTGCCCTTCCGCTTCCGGCGAATCGACGGCGGCGCCGCCGCGCACGGCTTCGATCGCCGACTCCAGCGCCTTCTTGGTCAGACCGTATTCCTTGAGCAACCGCCCGGTGTCGCCCTTGTCGTCAGCCAGCGCGAGCAGAAATATCTCGCTGGCAACGAACGCGTCGCCGCGCTTGGTCGCGATCTTGTCGGTGAGATTGAGCAGATTCGTCAGATCGCGCGAGGCGCTGATTTCGCCGCCCTGACCCTCGACCTTGGGCAAGCGATCGATGGCTTTGCCCAGCGCAGCCTTGAGCGGCGCAACGTTGACGCCGGCGCGTGACAAGAGCGAGGTGGTGCCGCTATCTTCCTGGTTGAGCAGGCTCAACAGCAGATGCTGCGGCTCGATATAACCGTTATCGGCGGCAAGCGCTGTGCTCTGGGCATCGGCGATTCCCTGTTGAAGCTTGGTGGTCAGCTTGTCGAAACGCATGCTTGTGCCCCTCTGTTACCCGGACTTTAATTCGCAAATGGGGCGCGCGCGGGCGATTTCAAGGCGCGTATGCGCTTAAAGACTGACTTTGGAGCGACCGACAAAAAAGCTCCGGGCGGCATCAAGGCCGCCCGGAGCGCGTTTCGTAGCCCGGCGACTACTGGCCGACGATCGAAGGCTTCATGGGCCCGAGAATGCCGGGCAACTCGCCTTTTTCCTTTTCGGGAACCTTGAACTTGTCCAGCGTCTTGACCAAATCCTCGACCAACGCGTTGAACTGTGCGCCGGTGATGCCCATGCCGGCGTGCGCGGACTTCATGTCGCGGCCGGTATAGGTACACGGCCCGCCGGTGCCGGCGCAGATCTGGTCGGCCAGCAGTTTCTTGAAGCGCGGGATATTGGTTACGGATCGACGCCGCTGCCGGATGCGTAAGCCCGAACC
>DAIQRF010000001.1:0-43071 GCA_036786505.1 Casimicrobiaceae bacterium
TTTCCTCACTTCGCCGGCGCCGCGCCCTTGCGCCCGGCCCAAATCCACGCCGCGACCGGCATCGCGGCGAACGGCGCGAGCGCGAGCGCAAAAACGATCAGCCAGTAGCCCGGACCGCCATTGTCCGGCCGCGCACGGTCCGGATCGCAGACCGCGAGGGTGAGAACCAGCAACGTCCAGCCGAGCGATAGCACCAGCCATAGTCGTTTAAGCATTTCGTCCGCCTCCCTTTTTCTTCTTCTTCCCCCACCGCGCCGCCGCTGCCGCCTTCGCATTAGCGCGACGCTCCGCGGCGGTCCGCGAGCCGAATCCCTTCTTCACTTTCGCCATGCCGCCCAGCCGCCCCACGGCCGCGAAGTATTTCCGAACGGCCCTTGACAGCGCTGGCAGGCGCGGCGTAGACTCGGTCCTGTCGTTCCCTTCCTGCTCTCCTCCCGGCGGTCCACTTTGTACAATCTTCTTCGGCATCAGGAATACTATAACCTCCTTACATCTTCCGCGCAAGAGCCCAAGGGTACTAGGTACGAATAGCTCTTGACGCGGCTGCCCGCTTATAGCATAATGGGGTTGTAAGAAAAAGCGGGAATCGAGGCTGCTTGTAACAGCCGCGATCCCCTAAGAACTGAAAGCCAAAGGAGGGCCTTCAATGCCTGAGCTACATCGTACCCCACCCGCCCACGCCGACCACGCCTGGGCGCCCACCGCCGACGAAATGGAGCGCATGTTCCGCGCGCTCGATCCGGACGCGACCCGCGAGATCGAAGGACCCCAAAACCGCGAGTACGCCCTTTGCATCGGGTGCGCCCACGGCTACCACGAGACGTACGGCCAACACACAACCGGGTGCGCTTGCGCCTGCCACGCGAAACCCGCACCGCACATCGATATACCCCGCAAGCAAACCGACCTGCGCGAGTTCTACCGCGACCCGGCGGGCTTCGGATTGCGCCTGTCGCTTAGTGATGTGATGGGAGGCCGCGCATGAGCAGCTACGCTCCCCGCACCGCGGTCCGCGAGAAGCTGGTACTGCAAGTCGGCAGACCCGTCACGATCGCGCTGGAATATTCGACCGGCAAGCTGGTGTCGTCGAACATTCCCGGCGCACCAGATCAGGTGTACTACACGCTCACAGACGACCGCGGTTGGTACGCGGATCTGGCAGCAGCCGAGCTGATCGAGAAACTAGACCTGGTCTCACGCGAGCCGTTCACGATCGAGAAGCTGGGCGCCGGCCGGTTCGAGGTCCAGCGCACCGGTCAGTACCCGACAGAGCCGATTGCTAACGGAGCGCGGGTGCAGCCGCAAAGAGCTGCGGCGCGCACCGGAGAATGTGGGCGCGCCGCAGAGAACGACCGCCCGGTCGGAGGAACGCCGACGGCCGCCAATTCACGCCCCGAGTATAGCTCCGGCGCGCAAACACAGCCACCCACCACGAGCGCGCAGCCGGCCACCAAGCTGGAGCAGGCGCTCAAGACCGCGATCCTCGCGAGCGCGAACGCCGAGAAATACGGCGCCGAGATCGGCTACACGGTGCGGTTCACGCCCGAGGCCATCAAGTGCATGGCGATCAGCGTCCTGATCGGCATGGAGCAGGGAGGCCGCCGATGACCCGCGCCATCGAAGGCGGCCTGGTCATGCTGCTGGTGTGGACGCTGCTTCGGGGCTTCTCGCGGGGAGGCCGCCGATGAGCGCCGACGCAGTGTTCTGCTGCCTCAGTTGCGGCAAGATGGAGCCGCACGGCGACGCGCAGCTCGACATCGACAACAACCTGGTCTGCGGCGCCTGCTACCTGCTCGACCCGCCGCAGCAGGACATCGACGCCGCGGTCTCGGACGTCGCCGAACGCCTGCGCCGCGAACACTGGGCAGAGATGAGCCGCGCCTACAACCGCGAGACGGAGAGCGTCTGCGACACGTGCGGCGGACGCACGCACGACGGGAGGTGTGGTCATGGCTGCCGCTAGAACCGCGTTGCTCACCGCACTGGGGCGCGCGCTCGGCGCGGCGGATCGCGCCGAGAATGAACCGCCGGCCAAGCGCACGCTGCCAGCTCACCTATATTACGACGGACCTCTTGAGGCACGACGCGCGCGCCCGAAGGTTTCACTGGAACCGCCCACGCGGCTCGACCGCGAGGCCTGGGAGCTGGCCAGGCGCGGCGACGAGGACCGGCTGCGGTTCATTTTGACGAGAGCGCGCGAGCGCAAAGCCAGACAGCCAGACAGCCAGACATTCAGCCAGACAGCCGCGGCGCCGCTCGCGCATGATCCGCTGAGTAAGATGGTGGAGCTGTCAGACGAGCGCGTGGACGCAATTCTCGCGGCGATACCGGGCGGAAGCTGGGGAGGACGGTCATGACCGTCACTGTACTGATCCGCCGCAACGTCTACACCGACTGGCTGGAGGCTCACGTCGCGCAAGACGGCCGGAATGGCGAGAACCTACTGCGCGGCCGCAAGTGCCCGAGCGTGAGCGATGCCAAGCAGCGCGTGCGGGCGGAACTGCGCATCGCTATCGCCGCCGGCGTCGACATAGTTTGGGACGTTGAGGAAGATGGCGACTAAGAAGGTAGTGACCACCAAGCCCGGACTCAAGGCCGCGATCTATGTGCGCGTGTCGACCGCCGACCAGAAGAATGAGATGCAGCTCACCGAGCTGGGCGAATACGCCGCCCGCATGGGGTGGCAGACCGTCATCTATTCCGACAAGACCAGCGGAACGAAAGCCAAGCGGCCCGGCCTCGATGCGCTGATGGCCGACGCACGCGCCCGCAAGTTCGACGTCGTGATCGTTTACAAGCTGGACCGTTTCGCCCGCTCCCTCCAGCATTTAATCACTAACATTCAGCTCCTGGACACCTTCGGCGTACGCTTCGTGTGCGTGACGCAGGGCATCGACACCGACCGCAACAACCCGGCGTCGCGCCTGATGCTGCATATCCTCGGCGCGGTGGCTGAGTTCGAGCGCGGCATCATCGTCGAACGGGTCAAGAGCGGTGTGGCTGAGGCTCAGCGCCAGGGTAAGCATTGCGGACGTTCGAAGCGTGTATTCCGGCGTGACCTAGCAGAGCGGCTCCGTAAACAAGGGTTGAGTCTGCGCGCGATAGGTCTGAAGCTGGGTGTGCCGTTTTCGACGATTGCAGACGCCCTGAAGCCTGTACGGAAAGGCTGAAATGAATGCCCCACCGGGGCAAAGCAACCACGGGGCCATTCTTCTCCCTTTTTGGCGTGCGAAAACCAAAAGTTTCACGTACACTTTTAGGGCCAAAAACGGCTCGAACCGACGCCAATCGGCCATTTTCCAGTGTGTAAGGAATCCTGACTACCTGGGCGGAAGCCACGCCGCGCCCACGAAAGTCCACGACGGACGGCCCCCCGGAAACTTCCGCTATAGTGTGAATCCATGAACAGCCTGCGCTGGCAACACCATTTACTCGTTTTTCACGGCACTACCGTGGTCGGCACGATCGAGCGCGATGCGTTCGATCGCGGCTGGTGGGCTTATGGATGCAGGGATGACTGGCAGGACACGCCGCTGCGTTTACACGCATCGCCGACGAAGGCGAAAAAAGCCGTCATGGCATGGGCGGTTGAACGCATCGAGGACGCGATTTGAGAAGTCCACGACGGACGGCCCCCCGCAAACTTCGGGGAGCAGCCATACTTCGCGGTTCGGTGCGCACGACCCCCGCGTTTCAGGGCTTAGGCCCCCGCTTCGAGTCTACGAGCACTTGTGGGATTGGTGGGCGGCGCGTTTGGCGGTCATGGCGCCGCAGGCGCAGCGCGGCGCGGCGGTGCGCGGACGGCCGGCGCCTGGGCGCACGCCACCGTGGGACTTAGCGGCGCGGCGCATTGTACCCGATCGTGACGTTCGCGTTGCGCTGGTCGCCAGCTTTGCTCGTAGCGGTGAGGACGTACTCGCCAGGGCCCATCCCTATCACCTGAGCCAGCACGCTCTCTACCTCGTCTTTGCGGCCGTCGACGCGCTTGGTTAAGAAGCTCTTCGGGGTTCCGAGCGTGGACCAGGAGGCGATTCCGTGCGAGTAGCCGCGATTGCTGTCGCCGACTGACACGGATGCCCAGAAGGTGCTCTCGGTCTTGGTGGTTGCTTTGTTGTTTTCCATGACTTGATTATGGGGGATCGCGCCCCCTTATTCAAGTGAATTCGACACCTAGTACCAAAGATTTAAACTAGGAACCGGCACGGCGCGCTGGCTCGGGGAAGCGGAGCGGACGGTGGCAGTATCTGGGAAGGGCGATCCTGGGGTTCGAAACCTGGGGCATGCAACGTGTACCGGATCATCGACGGCGCTTGTTACGGCTTTTCGCTCGGCTCCCCGAGCCGCCTTACTTCGCGAAGGGAACTATCACTTTGACTCCCGTTGAGACGGCCCATTCCCCATGTCTTTAATTAAATGAACAGCCTCACGCAGCTGCCCCCGAACAGCCGCATGTAACTGCTTGCTCCATGGGCTGTCGTCCATGTCAATCACGAAATTAATCATATACAGCGCCCGCTGCAACTTGCTTTCCTGTGTATTTGGTTTTTTCGTCAGCATGGTTTTGTGTTTCCTTTAGCCAAGGGAGTCAAAGTGATAGTTCCCTTCGCGAACGGATCGCGGCGCGCGATCGCCCGGCGCAACTGCGGCTCCGAAGCGTCGACGACGCCGGGCGGCTCGTTGAAGCGGAAGCGCCCGGACGGCTGCCAACCCGACGCGATTTTATCCGGGAACCGCGTGCCCCAAGGAAGGCCCCGCCCCGACAGGAACGCGAACGTCGACCCCAGCCCCGTTGGATCGCCAGGAATCATGCACACGAAGCGCTGCGGATCGTTGCCGAAGGTAACGACGTCGCCGACGTTGAACAGAGCGGCGCGCGCGACCTCCACTGGGACCAAGAGTCCTGCGCGCGCCGGCGGCAGGAAGATCTTCTTGGCGCCCGGCACCCACAGCGCGCGTTCGGGATCGAGGACGAGCGCGGCGGCGATCGCGCCCAGGAAGCCGCGCCGCGACGTCACCCGCGCGCCACCAGCGCCGACGGATAGAGCGCCGCGAACGCCGCGCGCGTCATCGGCTCACACCGCACCGGCGGGAAACTCCACAGCGCGTCCATGCGCGTGACGTATTCCCCGCGACGGTCGTCCCAGCGCCGGATCACGCGGATCGACAGGCCTTCGTGCGCGGCCAGCCACTGCGCGTGGAGGTTCTCGCGCGGGTTGAACAGCGTGTCGCCGATCTTCTTTCTCTGAAGAAGCGGGCGCGTGGCGATCGCCGAGCCCGTGACGGCGGCGGCGACGGACGCGAGGAACGCGCGGCGGTTCATTCTAAATAGATCAGGGCGCCCAGCGCGCCATTCGCGCTGAGCCAATCCGCTGCCTCGTCGTGGTGATCAAACGGCGCGGGAGCACGGACGGCGCCAACGCGCGCGAACCATTGTTGCTTGACGACGTTGTAGTAGAGCAATCCATCGCTCGCGAGTAGATCGCGGCTCGCCATGCCGCCCGCGGCGACGACCACGCGCACCGGCGACGACCGCGAGCTCCAGTCATTCATGCGGCGACCGGCAGCTCCTCGTCGGGATCCGGATACGGCTCGTCGTCCGGCTCCGGCCTGATGACCAGCGCGGCGCCGACGAGAGATCTATCCATCAACTGCGCGGCGCGCGTGAAGTCGGGCAACATTCGAAGCGTAGCCATATCAACCTCCCTCTACGAAAGACCTTTGTGCACGTTAGACGCCCGTCGCTTCGATCAGCTCAAAGATGCGCGCAACCGCCGGGTTCGCGTCCAGCAGATCCAAGAGCTCCTTCAGCCGGTCGATATTGAGGGCCTCACGTTCGGCGCGATAGAAGGCGCCGTTCGCGCGTTCACGCAGCGACGGCCGCGCGGTGCCGCCGAGCGCGCCGTGGGCGGCGCTTCCCTGGAAGTCTTTGAGTGTGGCGCTCGGCTGCACGCTACGCTCCGGCGCGACGCGCCTTGGTCGCCGGCGTCGAGCCCGCGCCGCCGGTCGTCGAGCCCTGCGCGGTTTCCTGCGAGCTTTCGAGCACCAGATCATATGCCTTGCGGTTCTTCACCCCGGCCCAGTAAGTCCTGAGCTTAAGGCTGCACTGAGTGAGCGTCCGCGTCGTTGCGCGGATATTGGCCGGAATGATTTTCGCGCTCGAACCTTTGACGCCAAGCATGGCATTGTTGGCGGCTGCGTTCGCTTCAAGCGTTGTCAAATAGTCGGCATGCGGCAGCATCTGCGACGCGGCCGGCGTGCGGGTGGTGGAGCGGGTTTTCGCGGTGGTGGTCATGGTGGTGGTTCTCCCTTGGCAGCCAGTATGCGCGCCAGCGGCGCGCCACGTCAAGGGCTACGCGGAGCTGAACGCGCAGGAAGTCGGGTCGAAGAGAATTTCGTGAAGACGGAACGGCTGGCGGCGATGGTACTCGCAACCACTATCAAGTCAACCGCCAGCCGTCCCTTCACGCGTGATGTATTCATATTACACGCACGCCCGAACAGCTTCATCGGAGCCCCTTAGTGTACAATTCCCCCATGGACGGCGCAGAGCTTTACGAGATGCTCACCGAGGAACTCGACACGGAAGGCATTCAGGCCCTGCCGTGGGAAGAACTCAACGACCGCTACAAGATCGCGTGGGGAAAGCTGGCGCGGCGTCTAGACCGCGAGCAGCCGCGGCAGGCGATGCTCAGCTCGTACCCCGACTAAAACCGCCGCCGTATCACGCCGCCGAGGCCGCCTTAATCGCGTCGTACACCGCCGTCAACATCGTGCGGTCCGCCGCCACAAACCCGTCGCCCGCAGCGCCAGCGCCGCCGCCGGCAAGTCCCGGCGCCGTCTCACCAGCCGCAAGGATCGCGGCCGTGAACGTAATCCCAAGCTGGAGCGAAACCAGCGACTCGCCCGCATTGAGCAGCATCGGCTCCGGAACCCGCGCCGTCACATCGAGCCCGCTCGCTGAGGTTTCCGGCACCCAGACGAGATTGTGCAGCGCGAGCTGCGCGGCGTCCCAGTGGCCCGGCGAAGCTATGCCCGCCTTGTTCATCGCCGCCAGGAGCTGGCCGACATTTTGACCTCCGGTGGTGGGATCGCCCGTCGCGCCAGCGGGCATGAGGACATAGGGACGCCGCGTCTCGCCGTTCCAGGTAAAAACCAGAAACTGGCTCGAACCCGCGGTCGGATCTACCACCATCGTGCCGGCGATCGCCGCCAGCCATTTGGCGTCGGCGAGGGACGATAGCGTTCCGGGGTCGACGTTTTGCGGCGCGAATTCGAGGCCGGCAAAATGGATTTGTTTGGTCGCGGGCGTAGCCGCGGGAACGTAAGCAGCGAAGGTCGGCGAACCGGGCAGGTTCACTGTCATCGCCTCGGCGCCAGGGATCGTGAGTGTGATCAGCGCCGGTAACATAACGCTGCCGTTCCAGACCTGGTAAGTGCTGTCGACGCCAGCGACGGCCGCGGGATCGAACCAGTCCTTGATCGGGTACGCCGGATTCCACGCCGGCGCCTGCATGCCGGCAGTGGACTGGAATGAAGCGCGGTTGTACGTCGGGAAGCGGTAACGAGCCGAGAGTGCGATCATGACTTCACCCTGGACCCTGAAGCTACCGGGCGTCAAGGGTCGCGCGGTTTAGTCCACCGGCACGACGCAGATGAAGATGCAATCAACAAACACCGACGGGATAATATTCCGGGCTGTATCCAGCCGCGCGCTCAGAAGGTCCTGTGCCTGCATTTCCGCGAGCGAGCTGGCGCGCACCACTTGTCCGAAGGCGCCGACGGGATTGCCCTGGTAGCATATTGGGACAACCGCGCCGGCCGGCGGCATCACCCACGAGTGGACTATCAGATGCCCCTGCGCTTCGACCAGCGCGGCCCCCAGCTCGGCGTCCGTCATGTACTAGGCCCGAGGACCCACACGATTGCGGCCGCGCCCGCCACACAGACGAGCAGCACAAGGAACGCGACGATCCGCGAGCCCCGGTCGTCGCCGCGCTGCCGGCTCATGCGTCCCCGCCGTCGCGTACATACGCGCGCTCGGCGGAGCGGCGCAGCGCCCGGCGTTCCTCGTCATCCTGCCGCCTTAGATCGAGGCGCCAGTAAAGTTCGAGGGCCACGGCGGCGGCGAGCGCGAGGGCAATCAGAATCGCGGTGAGCCAATCGCCGGCGCTCACGACGCACCTCCCGCCGCTTCGTCCGCGATCGCGCTGCGGAAGTTCTCGCGCGCGGCGCCCTTCTGCCGCGCCGTCGCGCGCCGCTGGCGCTGCTCCCAGCCCGCCCCCCAGCGCTTCACCTGCTCGACTGAGTCCAGCTTTGGCCGCGCGTGCTGTGCCGGCGGCTGCGGATCGACGAGCGCGTACTGGCGCAGTAGATTGAACTTGTCATCAAGCAGCAGCGCCCCGCAGTGAGTCACGGCGTTGAGTACCGCCGCGTGCCGCCCGAAGTGCCGCGAGAATTGATCCTCGCGCAGGCAGACGGCGTTGCCGAGCGCAACGTATTCGATCTCGCCGCAAACTTGATTGTGCACAATCACCACGCACGTCGTGATGGCCCGCACCGGCGCGTGGCGTTTCAGCGCGTGCGTGGCGCCGTGCTCGTAGCGCGTGTGGCGGAACGCGATCTCGAAGACGCGGCCGTCGAGGATGATGTCGATCATGAGATTGCCTCCTTCCGCGCCGCCGCGGCTCGTTCATTCCGTACGTGGCGGCGCAACTCCCCTATATCCATCCGATCCCAGTTGTGTCCGCAGCACCAACGGCAGCGGCGCGAATTGCCGGTCAGCTTTTCCAGCTCGGCGATGGAGTCGAGGATCTCAATCGCTTCGATCAACACTGGATCACCGAAACGGAGCGGGCGAACCGCGATCTCGCCAGCCGCGTCGATTGCGTTCATGAACTAGCCTCCATTGCTGCATTCAGCAGCGGCCGCGCCTGGTCTTTCCGCGCCGCGCGGGTTTCGTGGTGGAACAGTTGATCGCGGCGAAGGTGGCAACCGCGACAAAGCCAGGCGAGATTCTTAGGGCGGTCGTCGCCGGCGACGTTATTTTTATGGCTGCACCCACACTGGATCAACACGCGCCGTTTTCCTTTGATGCGGAAGACGGTGTTTCCATTTTTCTCGCCGCAGTCCTCGCAGCGATCGCTGGCGCGTTCACAGCACGCCGCGCGCGCCGCCTTCCACTGCGGCGTGCGATAGAAGTGAAGAAGATCAGCGCGGATCGGCATCTTTCGCCTTTCGTTTCCGCCCGACCGGCCAGCCAGGATAGTGGTCGCGCATCCCATAACGGACCTGGAGCGCCTTCTCGCGATTCGCAGTAGCGAGCCGTGCGGCGCCGCGCTTGCGCGCCGCGGCTTCGACGGCGGGATAGGGACGGTGGATCATGGCAGGGTTACCTCCTTTTTCGCCGCCTCGTAACACCGCGTGCACACGTCGCGCTCGCCGCCCTTTCGCGCCACGCACGCCGCGCAGTTGCAGCAGTCCTTAAAACAGCGCTGGCATACGCCGCCCCAGGGCGGCGCCGCCGCGACGTCGATCACATTCGGCTCAGGCATCGAATGCTTTCTCGGTGTTGAACGCCACCCGCATGCATTCGGTCGCTTCCCGCAGGCTTTCGTCGGCAGTGCTACGAAGGAGCGCCTGCGCTATGACCTTGCCGGACTCACCGGTTTGATTGCAGCATTCGATCAAGACCTTCAGTGTCGTCCGATGCGTCTCGCGCACCAGCCACCATTCGCGGTCCGTAAGCGGCTCACTCGCCATCGCCAGCCGCCTTTGTTTTTGCGCCCAGAACCTCCCGCGCCCATTCGACGTCGTGCGGCGCCGCGTTCGGATCCGCCAGCGTCGTCTCGGCGTCGCGCCGATATTGGGCGTCGCGCGCCTCGGCTTGCTGCGCATCCCGCACCGTGCGTTCTTCTTCCCGCCGGGCTGCTTCCCGTGCCCGACCGAGCGGCGGCCCGACGGCGTCGTTCGCTAGCGTCTTCAGGAGCAGACCCACTGGGCTGTGCGCGCCCGGCGAGGCGCGCAGCTTGGCCGCGGCCAGGTGTACAACCTCCAACGCCGTGAGCGCCGGCTCCACCGCGCGGCACCTCTGTAGGAGCTGCGCCGCCGTTTTGAGGTTCAACCCCTCGATTCGGTGAGCCACCATCACCACCTCAGAAACGTTGGTTTCAGCAGAAGGTGGTGGTGGTGATTCCTCTACTGTGTGGTGTGGTGTGAAAGGCAATAATGATGGGCCTTTTTGTACACCGCCCGATGCGGCCGTGTTCAACGCCATGGACACCGCCGCAGTACCATTCCCGTGTACAAAGGAAGGCTCGTCGAGCAGCATGGGCTGGAACCAGCGCTGCGCCTGCGCCGCTTTTTTCGGTAGTACGATTTTTGATGCGCCGAGCGACCGGAGCGTGGTAACCTCTACCCGTGAGAGTTCATGACGAAGCCCAGCGAGGCCCTCCAGAAAAGCCTCCTGGCGCCACGCCGTGAGCGCGGTCCAAGTCGTTCGTATTTGGCTACGTTTCTCGGCTGACTGCTTCCAATAGAAATCAACGAGATAGCCCGGAAAACTCCCGTGTACCCAGGAGTTCTCGTCGGCGGTTGCGTCGGCCACCGGCGCCGCCGGAACCGGTATCTCTTCGGGCACATCGGCCCGATACCAGAGCTGCGCCTTCTTCAACCGGATGCGCCCCTCGGCGACCAACGCCGTGCAGTGGTTGAGTACCGTCTTAAGCGCCAGGCCGAGATCCGCCGCGCACGCCTCGACGCGTAGCGGGCGGCCCGCTTCGCCGATGCACTTGGGTGAGCCCCGCGCGACCGAGTGGAGTTTCACCCACGCGAGCACGCGCTCCTTGCCCTCGCCGTTCAGCATCTGCCACCTCCAGTGCTCGATGGCCTCGGGCTCCCAGCCGCCCTTCTTGCCGCTTTCGCGGCACGCCGCCATCAGCTCGTTGTATTTGAGGCCGCCGGCGCCCTTCATCGTGAGCCCCCTGGGATCTGGAAGCAACTTCCGATAACAGATAATTCGGCAACTGAATGAATGGTCATCAGCACCCCTCTCAAGGCGGTCGGGCTGAGCGTGGGAAGAGTCCCACCGGGGCGGCAGGCACCACGCTCAATCCCAAGCTTCTTACGATCTCCGGGAGCTACCCAGCGAACGTGAAAATCATAACACAGCGGCACCGGAGGGTGCTCGCGAACGAACGGCGCCACAGCGGGCGCAGTTCGGGCAGACAAATAATTGAGCATTGATTCGCTTTCTGGCGGAGAGGATGTGTTGCGCGGCGAGGAGTGCTGCGAATAGAATAAAACCAATCACTCGAAAACCTTTCGATCAGGGCGCGCCGTCGAACACCGGCGCGCCCTCCCTTTTTCCGAACCGAACCGCAACAAATTACCGCTTGAGCTTACAACCGATCGCGGGCGAAGCGCTACCGCGCGCGCGAGCCAAGTGGCGGCGGACCTTGCGACCATAGAGTCGTGACCCATGCGCGCGGCGTTTGCGACAAGAAAATAGCAGCCGCCATCAATGCCCGGCACGCGCAGAAGCTTGTCGCGCTCGGTATGACCGCGGCCGACGTCGCGCGGCGGATGGGCGTCGCGCCTTCTACCGTCGCGAGTTGGCTGAAGCCCCGGCCGCGGACGACGATCAAGGCGCCTACGAAGCCACCGAGCCATGCGAACTATGAGCCCCGTGAGGGCGCGCACGGTTATCGCCGCGACGTTTCCAAGCCCGCAGCCTAAGGCGATCTCCCAACTGACCGGCCGTCGCCGATCAGGGGATCATAAGCGACATGTCCCCTCATCTGCCGTTTCGCGGCTCGTTCCGCCGTGCTGGCGACTATAACTCCGTCACCACTATGCCGACTGTCATCTGCATTGATACTGGCCTCCACCGAAAGCGCGTCCTCGAAGCCCGCAACGCGCTCGTCGAAGCCCACATGTACCTCGTGCCGGATATCGCCGGCCGGATCCGCGCCGGCCTACCACCCTCGTTCGATCTCGAAGATCTGATCAGCGAGGGAAATATCGGCCTCATCCAAGCGGCCACCCGCTACAGGCCGAGCGCGCACAACCGAACTCCCTTCTCCGCATACGCACGCAAGCGGATACGCGGCGCCATCATGGACAGCGTGCGCCGCCGCCGCTACACCGACAACACTCACCAAGCGTTGCCGGTAGAGATCACGAACTCGCGCAGCCTATCGTACAGCAACACCGCGGAGGCCTCCGTCGACGAAGCCACTACGCTGCGCCGCCTGGAGCGCGCAATGACGTGGCTGCCGCGGGCGAAGCAACGCCTCCTCCAGAACCTCTACTGCGATCGCATCAAGCCGCGCCCCACCGCCGCGTTCAAGCGGCGCAAAGACGTGATCGAAATCCACCCGGTCGCCCTCGCACAACTGAAAGTGGAATTCAGGCGAGCCGCGTGACAGGCGACGAGCGTGACGCGCTAATCCTCAGCCTGGCGCCGCAAGTAAAAAAGCTTGCCTTTCGGAAATGGAATGCGACCCCGAAGCGCGTGGGGCTCGATGAGCTGACCTCGGCGGCATGGCTCGGCGCCATCGCCGCGGTGGACCGCTTTGAGGTGGAGCGCGGCGTGAACCTCGCGACCTACGCGGACTGGAAAATTCGCAGCGCGATTGCCGATTACTTACGCAGCCTCGATCCGTTGACCCGTGGTCATCGGCGTCAGGTTAGCGCCGGAGAATGCGAGCCGGTGATCGTGATGTCGCTACAGGACCGCGTGCGCGCCCTACACGCCGGCTCCGACGATTGCACGCTCGCGGAGACTCTCCCCGATCGCCGCGCCGCACTAGAACAGAGGCGCGCAGAGGAGCACGCGTCGCTTCAAGCGATCTACGCGCGTGCGCAATTGCAGCCGCGCAGTGCCAAAGTGCTGAAGCGCTGGGTTGAAGGGGAGACTCTTCTGGAAATCGGCGCGTCCATCGGCGTCGTTGAATCCCGCGCCTCGCATATTTGTAGCGCCGCGATCCGCAAGCTGCGCGCCGCCGCGTAAAACGGGGCGCAGCGAGGGAAGCAAAATGAAAAACGCAGAAATTGTGAAAGTCCTCGATAGGCTACGGAAACGCTATGGCTTGATGGTCTGGGACGACTGGAATCGACTTACAATAGTCGAAAAGATCGAGATGATTTGCTGGTCGCTTGAATCCAGGGCACTCGGCTTGGCGCGGTGCCCCGCCCCTCGCAATCCTCTGCATGGCGACTACAGAGGAGAATGTCCACCAAAGCCGCAGCCCGCGCGCCCGCGCCCTACGCCGCCCTCGCCGACGAACTCGGCGCCCTGAAAAAAGAATACGCGCTCCTCATCGCGCCGTTCGCGCTCAAGAAGCCGCGCATGGAAGCGCTGGAAAAACAGCTCCGCGATGCCTGCCCCGTCGCGGCCGACGCAGAGTGGACCGCCCACGGCCTCCGCTTCGATGTCATCCTCGGGCAGCGCGCCGAATGGCGCATCGTCAATATCACGAAGCTGATCAAGGCCATCGGACAGAAAGCGTTTAACGCCTTCGCCACCGTCTCGCTGAAGGACCTCGAAGCGCACCCGGCGGTCTCGGCCGACACACTGGCCACCATCATCCAAAAGAACCGCGTCGGACCGCGGACGCTAAAGACCGTCGAGAAGGGAACCGCCGCGTGAGTGCTTTACACCGTGGACGCTTATCTCTTCCTGTTCGATCCCCCCGATCCACGGATGCCCGATGGATATGAAAGCAACACGGGCACCGCGCACCAGCGTGATCGGCGTCCGCGCCGCCTGGACGTGCTGCGTTTGCCGCGCCCAGGAAACCACGTACCAAATCATCAGCGCCACTGACCTCACGCTCGACCTCCCCAAAGGGTGGACGCAGCGCGACGGGCGCACCTACTGCGCCGACGCGGCGCCGCTAAGTGGCTTACTCAAGGAAAGAACCCATTGATTTCTCCCAGTGAATTCATGCTCTACGCGACGCCGGTGATCCTCCTGATCTCCCAGGAGGTTCGCGCGTTTATGGCGAAGCGGGAGATGCGGCGAATAACGGACGCACAGACCGCCGCGCTAAACACCGCCGGCCAGGAACGCTCCGACGTGATCCAATCAACTACGCTCGACACCGCGAGCAAGCTGGCCATCCACACCTCCGATAAAACCAGCGCCATCGGCGATGAGCTGGCCGAAATCCATCAACTCGTGAACGGCAACACCACCGCCCTCCAGGCGCGCATCACAGAGTTGGAAACGCAGCGCGCCGCACTCGAAGCCCAACTTAGAAGCGGCAACCAGCACACCTGATTTAAGCCGCATGGCGACTACAAAGCATGACAGCACAGCGCAAAGTTCCGGCGCCTGTGACAGACGAAGCGGGAGCGCGCGCACTCCTTCGCGCGCCCCGCGCGTCTTCCTGGTATGCGCTGCACGTGCTGGCCAACGCTGAATTCGTGGTCGAGAGCGCCCTGATCGGCTACGGAATCGAAGCCTTCCTGCCCACCTACGCCGAAAAGACCCAGTGGAGCGATCGCGTAACCACAACGATCCGGCCGCTCTTCCCCGGCTACCTGTTCGTGAATTGCGAAGGCCGCCCTTCGGAAACAATCGTCCGGCCGCGCCGCGAGATCTTGCGCATCGCCGGCATCATTAAAGTGCTACCCACCAACCTCAACCCCCAGCCCGTCGACCGCGAACAGATTGAGAACGTGCGCCGCGCCCTAGCCGCCCGGCTGCCGGTCACACGCTGCGAGTATCAGAGCGGCGATGAAGTATTGATCGACAAAGGTCCGCTCGCCGGCGTCAAGGGCATCGTTCAGCGCACCAAGCGCGGCACCGAAGTGATTATCCGCATCGAAATGCTGCAGCGGTCGGTCTGCGTGCAGGTCGACGCGGCCGACGTCCTGAAGGCCACCACATGAGCCAGCCGAAATTTACCAGCAATCACCACTGCGCCGGCCTATGCGGCCGCGTGGTCTCCGGAAACAAACTCCGCTGCGCCGACTGCATCGTTGAGTCCGCGCACGCCCTAGTCAACGCACGAAACGAGGAACCGTTGGAAGAAACCACACACATCATCATGAAGACCTTGAGCCAGGACCGCGAAGATCTCTATCGCGCCGATGGCATGCTGCTGGCCTCGCGCCAGGGCGACATGGTCCGCTTCGGCAACGAGCCGAAGGAAGCCGGGAACAGAATGTTCCTCAACGGAGAATTCGCCGCCGCCTGGCTGCGCAAGGTTCCATCGATGGACCTGGCGACGCGCAAAGACGGCCGCCTGAACGTGACCGACGCGATCGAGCGCGCCACGTCCGGAATGATCGGAATCGTGATCGAAGAACGCGACGCCGAGCACATCATCATCCAGCCGCAAGGCAACGCGACGTCGGTGCTGCGGAACTAAATGGACGACGAGAAACCAAAGCCACCGAAGCCGCCGAAAAAGACGTGGCGCGAGAAGCTGGCCGACCTCGGCAACGGGATCGGCGACGCGCTCGGCGAGGCGCTATTCGGCGGGAATAGGTGAATGATGAACTTCCTGAAGATCTGGTGGCACTGTCGGTGGAACAAGGGGCACACGCTGGACAACTACCACGACGCACTCGGATTCGCGACTTACTATTGCGGAACCTGCCGCTACGGATTGAACGACTAATGCTGACCGCCGCCCAAATCTACACGCTCGCCCGCGCCGCCGGCTTCCCGCCGGTGGTGGCCGTAACCATGACGGCGATCGCGCTGCGCGAATCGTCGGGCAACCCGAACGCGTTCAACGGCGACGCGCAGACCGGCGATCGTAGCTACGGGCTCTGGCAGATCAACATGGCCGGCACGCTGTCCGTGCCCCGCATGAAGGCCTTCGGCATTAACGCTGAGAACAAGCTGCTCGACCCAGCAACCAACGCGCACGCGGCCTTCGTGCTGTGGAACCGCAGCAACAAGAACCTGTCGACGTGCTGGTATATCGACCATCCCGGCATGTACCAGACGCGTTACGAGTCGCATCTGCCGGCGGCGCAGGCCGCGGCGATCGCGGCGGCGATGCCGGCGGCTTGAACGACGGAGTCTATCTAAAACCATGAAACAGACATTCGCCATCCCCATGACGCGCGCCGAGTTTGAAGCCGCGCGCTACCGCCTGATCACGCAGCACTTCGTGACGGCCGACTCCGACGCCGACCAGGGCAAGCTGGCAGCGAGAGGCGTCACGCTCGATTACGTTTTTAGCGGCACCGCACTCCACATCGGGATCGAGCACAAGCCCGCGCTCTTCACCGAAGGCTTCGTCGAAGGCAAGATCCGCGATTGGTTCACCCAGGCGTAAAGCAGTTCACCCCAGACACAAGGACCACCACAATGACGATCTTTCTTTTCCTTCTCCAGAACCTGCCGTCCATCCTCAGAGCCGTAATGGGCATCGAGGCCGCCGTGACGGCGCCCGGCGCCACCAAAAAGGCGATGGTGATGAACAGCCTGGCGATCGCGGCCCAGGTCGGCGAAACCGTCCCCGAATCGCACGTCGCCGCCATCAGCGCCGTGGTGGATAGTGTCGTGGGCAGCCTGAACGCATCCGGAGTCTTCAAAAAGAGCACACCGGCGCCCACCCCAGCCGCCAACTTACTGGCCGCGCTGAAAGCCCCCGCCGCCGCGTAAATGGCCGCGAAGAAGAACCAGCCGCCGGCGCCGCCCGAGCGCCTCACCGTGGAGATGTGGCCCATCGCGCGGCCGATCCCCTACGCGAAGAATGCCCGCAAATTGAGCGAGCGCGCCATCGAAACGCTGGCCAGCTCGCTCAAGGAATTCGGATGGCGCCAGCCGATAGTGTGCGACGCCAAGGACGTCATTGTGGCCGGCCACACCCGCCTGATGGCCGCGCAGGCCCTCGGGATGACGGAAGTGCCCGTTCACGTCGCGGCAGGCCTCACGCCGCGCCAGGTGCGCGCCTACCGGATCATGGACAATCGGTCGGCCGACGAAACTACCTGGGACCTGGCTATGCTGCCCGAGGAGCTGGCCGAGCTGCAGGCCATGGGGATGGACCTGGCCCTGACCGGCTTCGATATCGGCGAGCTGGACAGCCTGATGCGGCCCCCGCCGCCTGAGGACGAGGACACAGCCCCCACGCCCCCCAAGCGCCCCACGACGCTGCTGGGTGACTTATGGAACCTGGGCCTCCACCGCGTGCTCTGTGCCGATGCGACGCTGCCCGACGCGACCAAGAAGCTTCTGGAGCCAGGCAGCGCGACGATTGCCTTCACGGCGCCCGCGATCGGGGAAGCCGAAGACGCAGCCGACGCCGGCAAGGCCGACCTGGTTCTCACCGATCCGCCCTATAACGTCGACTACACCGGCTACACCAAGAAACGTCTGAAGTTGAAAGGCGACGCCATGACGGCGCCGCAGTTTATCGAATTCCTGGGCGCGACCTTTAAGGCGTTCGCCGGCGCGATGAAGCCGGCCGCCAGCCTCTACGTTTGCCACCCGTCGCTCTTTCAGCGGGAATTTCAGAACGCCCTCGAGTCCAGCGCGTTCAGCATCCGCACGCAGATCATCTGGGCAAAGAACACTTTCGGTTGGGGATTCGGCCGCTACAAATTTCAGCATGAGCCGATCTTCTACTGCCACCTGCGCGGGCAGAGTGATCGCTGGTTCGGCGACAAGACACAGTCGACGCTGTGGGCAGCCAACAAGCCGGCCGCTAACCGGCTGCACCCGACGATGAAACCGATCGCGCTGATCGAGCGCGCACTGGAAAACAGCTCGAAGGCCCGCGACATCGTCCTGGATCTTTTCGGCGGCAGCGGATCCACGCTGATCGCGTGCGAAAAACTTGGCCGCTGCGCGCGGCTGATGGAGCTGGATCCAGCCTATGCCGACGTCATCGTCGAACGCTGGCAGATTTACACCGGCAAGGTCGCGACGCTCGCGGGAGACGGCCGAACATTTGCGGAGGTTAAGGCCGCAAGAGCAGGGAAGAAGAATGCCGCGTAGTGCCGAGAACATCAGCATGCGCGTGTTCCTGAAGGCATACGCGCAGACCGCCAACATCACGAAGGCCGCCGAGGCCGCGAAGATCGACCGCTCCCTGCACTACCGCTGGCTAGACAACTTCCCCAAATACCAGAAGGCCTTCCTGGACGCAGAGCGCCAGGCCGGCGACTTTCTCGAAAGCGTGGCGGTCGGCCGCGCCACCGAAGGCGTGATGGAAGCTGTCTATTACCAGGGCAGGCCGATCGGCGCCGTGCGCCGCTACTCGGACGGCGTGATGATGACGCTGCTGCGCGGCTTCAAGCCGAAGAAGTACTCGCAGAAAACGGAAATCAGCGGCCCTGAGGGCGGCCCCATCGAACTCGTTCAGCGCCTGAACTCGGCGCGCGCCCGCATGAACCAGGAAAATCTCGAAGCCGCGGCCGCGGCCGCGCTGCTAGCAGAGCAGGAATGACGACGCCGCGCCAGGCCCAGCTCACCCTGGGCGACGAGATGATCAAGTGCTATGCCAACCCGCTGGAGTTTGTGCGCCTGTCCTATCCGTGGGGAAAGCCAGGCACGATCCTGGAGCACCACAAAGGGCCAGACGAATGGCAGCGCGACATTCTGGTCGATATCGGCAAGGAAGTGCGTAAACGCAACTTTGACGGCTTCCACACCGTGCTGCCGCTACGGTTCGCTGTAGCGAGCGGGCACGGCATCGGGAAGTCCGCGCTGGTGGCGTGGGTCGTCGATTGGATCATGTCGACCAGGCCGCACGCGCAGGGCACGATAACCGCGAACACGTTCACGCAGCTACAAACGAAAACCTGGGCGCAGATTCAGAAATGGACCGCGCTCTGCATCACGGCTGATTGGTTCAGGCTGACCGGCGATCGCATGTATAACCGCGATTACCCGTCGACCTGGTTCTGCAGCGCGCAGACCTCGCGCGACGAGAACAGTGAAGGTTTCGCCGGCCAGCACTCCCTGACCAGCACGTCGTTTTACATCAACGACGAGGACAGCGCGGTCTCGGATTTGATCCATGAAGTCGAAGAAGGCGGCCTGACCGATGGCGAGCCGATGATTTTTCTTTTCGGCAACCCGACGCGCAACACCGGCAAGTTTCACAATGTGACCTTCGGCAAGGACCGGCCGAATTGGAACCACCGCTCGATCGACTCCCGAACGTCCAGCTTCGCGAATAAAGAACTCATCGCCCAGTGGGCGCGCGACTACGGCGAGGACAGCGACTTCTTCCGCGTGCGCGTGAAGGGCCTCCCGCCCAACGCGAGCGAGCTGCAATATATCGGCCTCGATCGAATACAGGCGGCACAGAAGAATGAACCGCTCTCGCTCGACGACGACCCGCTGATCGCCGGCGTAGACGTTTCGGGCGGCGGATCCGCGTGGAACGTGGTGCGCTTCAGGCGCGGCTTCGACTCGCGGACAGTACCACCTATCAGGCTCTCGGGCGCCAAAGGCGACCGGCAAGTGATGATCGCGAAGCTGGCCGAGGTTCTAGCCGTGACCTTTGACGAGGATCCGGCTCGCTACGTATCGATGATGTTTATCGATTCGGCCTTTGGAGCGCCCATCGTGGAGCGCCTGCAGATGTTGGGCTATGGTGACCGCGTCGCCGAAATCAACTTCGGTGGCAAAGCGCCCGACGAGGCGCACTTCGCAAACATGCGCGCGTTTATGTGGACGCAGACGAAGGAGTGGCTGCCGAAGGGCGCCATCGACCCGAACGACGAACAGCTCGAAGTCGATTTGACCGGGCCTGGATTTCACTTCAACCGGACCAACCAGCTCGTGCTGGAATCCAAAGCCGAGATGCAGAAACGCGGCGTCGCCTCGCCCGACGATGGCGACGCCCTGGTGCTCACGTTCGCGCAGCCCGTCGCGCCGATAGTTGAGCCAGCCCCACGCAAGCAGCAGCCGCACACGCAATACACGCCTTTTGGATAAGAGGACCCTATGAAAGCCAAACAGATGACCGCCGCGATGGCCGCGAAGGCCAAGCAGTATGCCGCCTCGATGAAGGGCGGCGGCAAAAGCAAGATGACCGTCTCCGACCTGATGGGAGGCTGCAAAAAGTGAAAACGCTACTGGCCTCGCTCTTCGTCCTCGCCAGCGCCGTCTATGGCCAAGGCGTCGACAGCTACATCGCCACCGCCTCGACCACCGCGCTCACAATGCAACAGCCTCCCGCGAATGGCCGCCAGATTACCTTTGGCTCGGCCACGCTTGCCGGCGCCAGCGTCTACTGCCTAGCGGCGCAGACGGCCACGCTCTCCTGGAACGGCACCCCCGCGACGGCGACCGCAGGCAGCGAAGTGCTCCTACCAGGAACGCAGCGCCCGAGCGGCATGACGGTCTGGACCGCGTCCAACGTTGGCAGCGGGACCACCGGCCCGATCTATAACGTCGGCGCCGGCGCCACCTTTCCGCTCGATCTTTCGCGGTTTAGTTTCGGTACGCAAGGCAGCGCCCAGAACCTCACGATCGCGACCAGCGGCACCTGCACAATCACATTCTCCTATTCGGCGGCGCGCCAGTGAAGACCATCCTCAAAGGCCTCGTCGGTATTTATCTTTTGCTCTCGATCGCGCCCGATGCCCGCGCGGCACTAGCCACCACCGCAGTATGGGAGCTGCAGCATGCCGGCGCCGCTACCAATGCCGGATGCTTCGATCCAGGCGTCGGCACCCCCGGCACCGACCGCAGCCAGTCGACCGCGCCCTTTACCGCCTACACCGACATAGTCGCGCCGTCCACCACCACCATCACCTCGGCAGCGACGCCCTTCTCGGCGGCGTCAGTGGGGAATTGCCTGAACGTAACAGCGGGCACCGGGTGGACCACCGGTCGCTATGAAATTTTGAGCGTGTCCCTAGGCACGGCCACCGTCGATCGCGCGATCGCCGTGGCCGCCTCCATCGGTGGCACCGCGGCCCTGGGTGGAGCGCTTGACACCTTCGCGAATTTGAACGCCGACATGCAGAACTGCAATTCTGCCTATGTCAAAGCCGATGCGACCTATGTGGTCGCCGCCGGCCACACCTGGAACTTCAGCGCCATTACGGCACTAACCTGCTTCCCCTTCGTCGAGGGCTACACCGCAGCGCGCGGCGATGGAGGCTCGGCCACCATGCAGGCTTCGGCCGGCGGCTTTTCGCTCTGGACCATGGGCGGCAACAATGGGCAGTACGGGGTGGTGTTTCGGAATTTCATTCTGGACTGCAACGCTCAGGCCTCCTGCGCCGGCCTGGCGGTGGCCAATCAGCGCTTCACGCTCGAAAATATCCTGGTCAAAAACAACCGGAGCTATGGCTTCAATTTCGCGTTCGGAACGACCGGGAACGGCATGGTCTGCCGCTTCTGCGCCGTGACCGGCGGCTCCTCGGCGAACCCCGCGTTTAACATGCTTACCTCGCTGAACGACTGCTACTACTGCATCGCTTATTCGACGGCGCAGCCCGGCTTTCGGATCGCGTTCGGAGTCTGCGATCACTGCATCGCAGCGAATATCACCGGCGCCGGGAACTTTGGGTTTTTCCTCGATCAGTCGCAGTGTATCTGGGTGCGGCTGACAAACGTGGTCTCTTACAATAACGCCGGCGATGGCATACGCATCGTCAACGAGGGATGCGCCACGGAGGTCTCCCCGGTGTGGATCGCCAACAGCATTATCGCGAGCAACGGCGGATACGGCATCAATCTGCAGTCGGGCACCTCCAACGCGAAGAACAATTTCGAGGACTACAATTTCCTCTACAACAACACCACCGCGGCGCGCTTCGGCCTGGCCGTGGGCGCGCACTCGGTCGCGGGCACCGCAGATCCCTTCACTAACGGCGCCGCCAACACTTTCACCCTGAACTCGATAGCCGGCGGCGGCGTGGTGGCGAAGGGCGCCGGATTCCCCGGCGCGCTGGCCATCGGCGGCGTGGCCTTTGGAACCGGCGCGCTCGACATGGGCGCACTGCAGAGCGCAACGGGCGGTGGCGGCGGTGCCGGCCTTTCTGTATGGACCCCGCTGCTCCCGGAGTAAATCATGCCAGACCTCGATCCCCAGTCCGAAGCCGAAAAAGACATCCCGCGTTTCATCCGCCGCTGCTGGGAGGAGTACCAGAACGCGACGGTCGACAACCGCAAAAACTCCGTCGCGTCACTCAAGATGTGGGTGGGCGGCGAGCTGCAGTGGCGCCCCGGCGAGATCGAAGAGCGTACCGGCAATAACCGGCCGTGGATGACGATCAACTGCCTGAAAACGGCCGTCGACCAGGTCGAAAATGAAGCGCGCTCTAACCCGCCCGGCCCGCAGGCCCACCCGGTGGGCGGTCAGGCCGACAAGGACGGCGCCGACATTCTAGAAGGCCTGATCCGCGAGTATGAATATCGCTCGAACGCGCCCGTCGCCTACACCACGGCCATCCGGTATGCCGGCGCCGGCAACTTCGGCGTCTTCGAACTCGGGACCGAATACGAAAACGAACGCTCGATGGCGCAGCGCATGGTCGTCAAGGAAGTGGAAGATCCGGCGATGGTCTTCTGCGACCCGACCGCGCGCCGCGGCTGCCGCGAGGACGCGATGTGGGCAGGCAAGCTCCGCGTGCTCGGCCGCGAGCAGATGATCCAGGACTATGGCGCGAAACTGAAAGTGCTGAACCGCGGCTTGCTCGACCGCGGCAACGGATGGATGCAGGACGCGTTCGGATGGCGCGGCGATCAGGCCACGGTCAACGAGTGGACCGGCGGCGCGTCGAACCGCGGCCCTTACTACGTCTGCGAATTCTATCGCGTGAAGGTCCAGCGCGAGGAGCTGACCCTCTTCTCCGACAACATCCTGCGGTTTAAAAGCGAGAGCGTGCCGGCCGGCGTCACGCCCAAGGCAGATGACGACGGCAAGAAGATCTCGCGCAGTGAGCCGCGGCGCACAGTGACGAAATATGTCGTGACCGCACTCGACACGCTATCGGAAACCGCCTGGCCTGGCACCATCCCGCCCTTCTTTTGGGTGATGGGACCGGAAATCTACATTAACGGGAAGCTCCACCGCCTCTCGCTGATCGACGGCGCCGCGGACTCGCAGCGCGGCCTGAACTACGCAGCCGCGTCGGCCGCCGAAGCGGTCGGCTCGATGACCAGGTCGCCCTGGATAGGATGGCTCGGGCAATTCAACACCACCAACGCGCAAGGCTTTAATCCGTGGGATACGGCGAACACACGGACGACCGCCTATCTCGAACTGAAGCCGACGTTTGCGATCAACCCGACGACCAAGGCCGCCGAGCTGCTGCCCGCGCCCCAGCGCAACACCTGGGAAGCGCCCATCCAGCGCGTGCTGGAGCTGGCCACATTCTTCAGAGAGCAAATCAAAAGTTCCACCTCGGTGTTTTTTGATCCGAGCGTGCAGAGCGCGCGCGATGCGCAAAGCGGGGAAGCCATCAAGGCCCTGCAATCGCAGACCAACGTCGGCACGGTCAACTGGCAAGATCAGCTCCACCGCGCCGTCGCGCTCTCCTATCAGCAGGCCGCGATTATTCTGCCGCAGATCATGGACGGCCCGCGCGTCAGAACCATCGTGCGCGCCGACTCCAAACACGAGCAGGTCGCAATCAATCAGGAATTCCCCGGCGATGCGCAGCGCGGCATTCCGGCCGGCATGGATCCCGCGAGCGGCAAGAAAAACGACAAAGGCGTGCTCGAATACAAAAAGGGCAAGACCAACTCGATCTTGGGCCAGTATTCGCTGCGCGTGACGGCCGCGCCCAAGGACGAACAGACCCGCAACGACGACGCGATCGACAAGATGACCGAGGTGTTCCACGTCGCGCCGCAGATACTAGCCGCGCCCGGCGTCGGCGCCCAATTCCTGCGCATCATCGGCCAGGGCAACCCGCAGATCGAGCAGATGGCCGACTCGCTCGAAGGCGGCGACCCCGGAAGCCCCGAGCAGATGCAGCAGAAAAACCAGCAGCTCACCCAGCAAAACCAGCAGTTGTTGACTGTGGCCCAAAAGCTACACCAGATCATCCAATCCAAGCAGCCCGAAATCGACGCGAAGAAATATATCGCCGAGCTGCAGAGCCTGACCACGCTGAGAGCCGCCGAAATCAAGGGCGGCATCGATCGCGCGCAGATCGACGAGGACCAGCTCGAACACCTGACCGGCCTCGCCCACGAAACGGCCATACAGGCCGTCGACCATCAACACGAGGCGCGGCAACTAGCGAGCGGCCAGGCGGCCGACGCGGCCGCGCAATCCAGCAGCCAGGCGGCCGACGCCAGCGCGCAGGGCAGCGACCAGGCAGCCGCCGCGGCGTCCCAGGACTCTGCCCAGCAACACGCCACCGACAGCCAGGCGAGCGACCAGGCCGCGGCAGCGGCACAGCCAGAGGGAGACTGATATGGACACTGATCCGACCAGGGTGGCGACTACAGAGGTGCATGGCAGAAACCCTGGTGGCCTCCACCGTCAAACCGGTATTTGACTCGGCCGCCTATATCACCGAGCAAAACGAAAAAGAGACAGCCCGGCGCACCGGAGTCCCTTATGTCCCGAAAGTAGCGGCCCCAGCCGCAGCCGCAGAACCGGCCAAGCCCAACCGGCAGGACCGCCGCGCGCTGAATAACGCGCAGCAAGCCCTGGGCGCCGAGAAGGCCAGGCGTGAAATCGCCGAAGCCGAGCTGGCGAAACTGAAGGGCGGCGCAGCCCCGGCCGCCGCTGCCGCCGCGGCAGTGGTCGACGAAGATCCGGAGCCCCGGCGCCAGGCGTTTACCACCGACGTCGAGTATACCCGCGCCGTTAGTGCGTGGGACCGGCGCAAGGAAGCCAAGGATGGCCTCGCCACCGCAGCCGAGACAACGGCCAACCAGACCGCGCTGCAGGCACTGCAAGCCGAGATCGTCGCCGCCGACACGAAAGCTGTCGAGGACCAAAAGTTAATCCTGGATTGGGACGCCGTGAAAACGGCGGCTTCGGAATCCGACGAACAGCCGGAATTTACCCCGGCCGAGCATCCGTACCTGATGCGCATGATCGCGACCTCGGACGTGAAAGCCTTCGTGCTTCACCACCTGGCCGTGCATCCCGAGGAAATGGAAAAGCTGCTGGATTCAACCAGCGACCTCGTGGCGCAGACGAATTTATTCCGGCGCCTGGAAGGGCGCGTGGAGAAACTGCACAGTGCTGCGGCGGCAACAACCCCTGCCGCTAAAAAGGCGGCTGAAACCGAAGCCGAGCGCGACGCGAAAAAGGCGAAGCCAAGCGAAGCAGACGCACCGAAGGGCGGAAGCGCCCCGGCGGTAGAGATCTCGCCAACCTTGAGCGACGGAAGAACTATGAACCCGGCGTGGAAAGAGCGCGAGAACGCCCGCGCCGCCGCCCGTCGTTAACAAACGGGATAACGAGCAAACGAAAAACGGACCGCGCTTAGTCCAGGCCTGAAAAGGCTATATCAACGCGCAAGCACCTCGCAGATGGCCTCCCAAGGCCTGGGCGAACCAGCTACACCCGTTCGAAATCCCAAACTCTGGAGGGCCTCCCATGGCCGGCAATTTTGAAGTAGTTCGCAAGGAAGTATCGGGCGAGATCCTGCGCATGCTCGGCAACAATGCCGTCTGCCCCCGCCTCATCAAGCGCGATTTCAACAAGTACTGGGATGAGAACCGCAAAATCGGTTCCAGCCTGGACATCCGGCGCCCGCTGCGCGTAATTGGCGCGGACGGTCAAGCGTTCCAGCCCGAAGGCCTCGTGCGCGTCACCGTGCCGATGACCATCAGCTACTGGAACCAGGAATCGTTTCTCTATAACGACACCGAAGAAGCGATGTTCCTCGACGAGGACAAGCGGCGCGCGTATTTGAAGCCGCACGTGTTGAACCTCGCCAACAAGGTCGACCGCTACATGCTGCAGTTCATGCAGTCGGTCACGCCGAACTTTGTCGGCACCCCCGGCGCCGTGCCCACCACGCTCGACACGTACAACAGCGCGCAGACCAAGCTGAACCAACTGCTCGCTATGGGCAGCGACCGCAGCCTGGTTTATAACTCGGCCTTCAACCAGCAGATCGTGAAAGCTGGCCAAACGCTGTTTAATCCCGGGCAGATCATTGGCAAGCAGTACCTCGAAGGCAAGGTCGGGCGCTACGCCGAATTCGATATCTTCATCGACGAGCAAGTCCCGTCGGGAACCGTCGGCACCTATGCCGGCGCCGGCCAGGTCAACGGCGCGAACCAGAGCGGCACCTCGCTGATCACGAACAACTGGAACGCTGGCAGCGTCTCGCTGTCACAGGGCGCCTATTCCGATCGCATCACCATCGCCGGCGTCTTCGAGATCAACGGCCAGAGCCGTCTGACGCTGCCCGGCGTGTTGAAGCAATTCGCGGTCGTCGCTCCCATCGCGGACACCGCCGGCGCGGCGACGTTCACTCTTTTTCCGGCCTTGATACCGAGCGGCCCTTATCAGAACTGCTCAGGCTCACCGGCCACCGGCGCCGCGATCACCATCGCTGGCGCGACCGGCGCATCCTGCCAAACCGCCTTTGCGTTCCAGCAGGAAGCGTTCACCTGGGCTTCGATTCCTCTGCAGAACGTCGAGGAATACGGCGCCAAGTGCGAAACGATCACCGACCCGGAAACCGGCCTGTCGATTCGGATCATCTGGCAGTGGGATAGCCGGCTCGGCGAAGTGACCGTGCGTATGGACTTCGTGTGGGGCATGGCGCAGACCTACGCCGATTATGCCGCGGCCGTGATTTACGGCTGACGCGAAGACGAAAACCGACAAGGACACATGACCATGAAAACACTTCTGAAATTCTCGACCGCGCTGCTCTCCCTGGTAACAATGGGAGCAGCGCTCCTGTCGGCGCAGACCGTGACGCCGAACACCACGCTGTCGGCGGCGCAGTCCGCGACCGCCACCACCGTCTGCCTGACCGCGACCACCGGCGTCGTGAACCAAACCGGCGTCTACGTCGATCAGGAATACGAGCTGGTGCAGATCCCGAACAACAGCACCGTAGCCGCAGGCCCCATTTGCGTCCCGGTCTCGCGAGCCAACCGCGGAGCTGCAAGCGGACCCGTGTCCCATAACAACGCTGCGGTCGTCTGGGTCGCGTACACCCCGGCGTCTTCGGCTGTTCCTGGCGTGAACGGCTTCGCCCTACGCACGACCTCGATCCCTTCAGGACCCTGCGTGCGCGCAAACGAAATTTACCTCCCCGCCATCTTTCCCTATGCCGGCATCATGCGCGACTGCAACCAGTCGGCCCTCGTCGCCGGCGGGATGTGGGTGAACTATAACGATGGCAACTCGCAAAAGAAAAGCGAGACGCCACAGGTAGCGTTGACCACCAATGGCGCCATTTTCGTGGGCACGGGCAACTATGTCATCACGAAGGCCGGCGTATTCGCCGGGACCTTGGCCGCGCCCACGGCAGGAATTCAGGACGGCACGATCATCGTGATCACCTCCGGCACCGCCAACGCGCACACGCTCACCGCAACGGGCTTGCTCGGCACTGGAACCGTCAGTGTGAACGTGGCCACGTTCGCCGCCTCGCTCGGCTCGGGCTTGACCCTTCAGGCCTTCCAGGGCAAGTGGCTGGTCCTCGCAAGCGTCGGGATCTCTTTCTCCTAAACCGAGTAACCAGAAAAAGGAAACCACAAATATGGGTGTTGAAGTATTGGGTGTCGCAAACGAAGGCAACGGCCACGGCGACACCATGGACGCTTTCCGCCAAGCGGAAATCAGCAACAGTAAGGTGCTTTTGAACCTGGCTGCCGGCCGCAAGAAAAACGCAGTGGCGCCGGTCTACAATCCCGACCATGCCGACAACGCCTGGCCCAAGATGATGTTTCACCCTGGCCTGGGCGAGCGAACGGTGGGAGTGAGCCTCGTCGGCGTCAAAGACGAGGACGACCGCGCCGCGATCGAGAAATCCAACCTGAAAGCCGTCGCGCAAGCGAAGGCGGACGGTTACCGCGACGAGCCGTATCCGAAGGTACAGATCGCTCTGCTTGATCCAGCGGCCGAGAAAAAGGCCATGCAGGACAAGATCACCGATCAGGACGGCAAGCTGGTCGCTCTCGCCGAGATGGTCTCGAAGCTACTCGCCGGCCAGGCCGACGGGAAAAAAGCCAAAGCCTAACTGAAGAAACTCAAACCCAACTGGAGGGCGCGTGCCGACAGGACAAGTGATCATTACGGGCGCGCTCACCACGCTGGGCATCAACCAGCAGGGCGGAACCCCCAACACTTCGGATTCAGCCGACGCGCTGGCCGAACTCAACAACCAGTGGGATGCGTGGGGAATCGATGAAGGCCTGATCTTTTCGGTCCTGCCCGTCACCGCAGCGCTCACCGCCAACGTTGCGTCTTACACCATCGGACCCGGCGCAACGATCAACAAGCCCCGTCCCACCCGCATCTATAAGGCGTTTTTCGTCGCAACCGTCGGAGCCGCTACGCTCCGCAAAGAGCTGCGCATTATCGAGGCGCTCGAATATTTTGCCCACGGCGACCTGGCAGCCGCCGCCTCGACCCCCGACGAATTGTATCCCGATTACAACGTCGACCCGGTAACAGGTTTCGCGAAACTGTATTTTCACCCGGTCTCTACCTGCCAAACCATCAGCACGCTGGAGCTGGATGCAGCGGTCCCCTTCACCGCCTGGACCCTTGGCGACAACACCATTCTGCCCGCCGGCTATCAGGACGCGATCAATTACGCGCTCGCCTTCCGCCTGATCCCGCGCTTCGGCGCGATCGTGCCCGACCAGGTGCAGAAGATGGTCATCGCAAACGGCATGAAAGCCGAGGAGCGGATCCGCGTGATGAACGCGCTCAACCGCAAGCTGCCGCCGACGGCCGCCAAAGTACCCACCACCGAGCAGCCGCCGCAGCAGCAGGGAGCCTAAGTGGCCCTCGCGAACGGCCAAGCCGTCATTATCCAGGCCCTCCGTAAACTCGGTCAGGTCCGCGCGGGCTACACTCCGCCGCCCGAGCTGCTGGCCGACGGGCTCAACGAATGGATCACGCTCTTTGATGAGTGGGCGACCGACCGCACGATGGGATTCTCGATCCCGACTTACGTGTACCCGGTCCTAGGCCCTGGCTCGCAGTCATCGGGCAACGGCTACCTGCTAGGCCCGACCGCGACCACCGCGCTGGCGACGCCCACCACCAATGCTGGGGGAGCAAACGACTGGAATGGCCCGCGGCCGCCAATCATCGTGCGCGCCAACCTGAAATTTACCAGCGGCACCGGCCAGCCGGTTTATATTCACCTTCGGCCGATCAGCGCCGAGGAATGGGCAGGCCTTTCCATTCGCGTGATCACGGCCATCAACGTCACGAACGTTTTCTATTGGGACCCGCAGTTTCCGAACGGCGTGTTCAACGTTTTTCCGCCGCTTTCGGGCAACGCCATCGAACTATTCTGCTCGCAGGCGCTGGCCGCGCCGGCGACTCTCGCGACCGCCTACAGCGCGCCCCCCGGCTACCTCGACGCGGTCATCAAGTCGCTTGCCGAGCGGCTGTGGTCGATGATCCCGTCGAGCGTGTGCCCGAACAAACGCTCACCTGAGTGGCTCGCGGGATCCGCTTACGAGGCCTGCCAGAAGATCCAGATGCTTAACCGACCCATCCCGATGCTGGCCTCCGACTTCCCCCGCGCCGGCGGCGGCCCTGGCGGCTTCTACGATTCGAACGTCACGAACACCGGTCTCCCAATCTAAATGCCTTCCTTTGGATTCATCGAAGCTGGCTACACGGCCCGCGGCCTGGTCGCGGCGTGCCAGTCGTGGATGAACCTCTTCATCGAGAAGATCGACGTCCCCCACGGAGCCAACGACGACACCAAAGGCCAGCGGGTCGGTACCCATGGGTTCTGGGCGATGAATACGCCCGGCAAGCAGCTCCTTGTCGCGCTTCCCGACCAGCCGAACTCCTGCCTCGTGAACTCGAACGCGTTCTTTTATGCTCCCGGCGTCAATCTGTTTTTCGCGCTTTCGGGCACTACGCTCTATGCGATCCAGGCCACCTTCGCCGCCGGCGCCTGGACCGGAACCTACACCGCGATCGCCACCGCGATCCCGAACCAAACGATTGCCGGGACCGGCGGCCAGCTCTTTCCGGCGACCATCATCGTCCTCAACCCGACGCTGCTATTTGTGGTTTCGGTGGGCAACGCCTACGTGGTCGGATACGGCCAGGCGCCGAGCGCATCCACCCTGGGCGACCCAGGCGTGCTCTACGCCGTGGGCGATACCGGTTATGCCCCGATCAACGGCATCCCGGCGACGTATGTGATCACCGGCGTGGATGCAACGACCGGCGCCGTCACCAGCTACACCCTCACCGGCGGCACCGGATACTCGGTCGCGAATTACTCGACCACCACCGCGGGCGCGCAGCCCGGCACCGGCTCCGGCTTCACGATTAACGTCACAAGCCTCGCCGCGGCCGCGTGGCTATCGCAGCAGCAGAATATCCCCTTTGGATCGACCAATTACATCAGCAGCGCGGCGTGGCAGGACGGCTATGTGATCGTCTCGGTGGCTCCGAACGATCCGGATCCGCTGCGGCGGCAGTTCTTTATTTCAGGCCTGTATGCGCCGACCCAGTGGGATCCGCTCGATTTTGACACCAAGGAAGGACACCCCGACGCGGTCGTGGCGGTCTTTTCATCGAACCAGGTTCTCGGCATTTTCGGCTCGCAGACGAGCGAGATCTGGTATGACGCCGGCAACGTGCTGTCGGCGTTCTCGCGGCTGCCAGGCGGCGGCGTGATCCAATTCGGCCTGGCGCAGCCGCGCGCCATTACCGAGATCGCCGGCACCGCGGCGTGGCTCGACTCGAACGCGCGCGGCCAATATATCTGCCGCATGATGATCGGCTCGACGCCAACGCGCATCTCCAACTTCGCGCTGGAGAACCACTGGTCAAAATTCGACACGGCCGGCATGTCGATGTCGAGCTATATCGAGGGCGGCCACGAATTTCTGTGCGTCCACTTTCCGATCCCCGACGAAACCTGGGTCTATGACCATACCGTCGGTCCGGAGCTGGGATGGCACCAGCGCAGCTATTGGGACGGCGCCGCCTTTCACGCGGACCTCGGCCGCTATCATGCGTTCTTCCCCGAAATCGGGCACGCCGTCGCCGACTACCGCAACGGCAACATCTACCTGCAGTCGCTCGAATTCCTGCAGGACAACTGCTCAAATATCCGGCGAATCCGCGTGGCGCCGCACATCACGATCGAGAAGCGCCGCAACGTTTACGACCGCGTGAAGCTGCACGCGCTGACCGGCCGCGTGCCGGCAACGGGACCGGGCTCGGATCCGGTGTGCATGCTTTCCGTTTCACACGACGGCGGCCAGAACTACGGATCGCCGCTCACGGTCCGCATGGGCAAGATCGGCGAAACGACGGCCATCATCGAGTGGTTCCACCTGGGCTATGGCCGCGACACCGTCTTTAAGTGGGAGTGCGACGAGCCCATCGACATCTGCCTGGTCGATATGTACTGCGATTTCCGGCCGGGTTATAACTGATGGCAGCCACCCTCAGCTTTACGGCCCGCGATGGCAGCCCCGGCTCGCTGACCATCGAGATCGACGCGGTCAACCTGCTTGCGCAGCAGAACTCCCCGCCGAACCTGCGCCCGCAAGTGAACGCGCCCGTGCTCGCCGGCGACGATAAGCTATTGGGTCTGCCCTGGGGAGTTGGATGGGCAGTTCCGATGAGCCAGCGCCTGATCGCGCTGGGCGGCAATTCGCGCCTGCAGCTCCTGCAATTTGAATGCCCGTCGCTCGATACGACCGACATGGCGTGGGGCGCGAGCGGCACCATCGACGCGACGACGGATCCAGTCACCCTGCAGGCCGCGCCCTTCGGTCAAAGTATCTACGGCCGCGCGTTCGCCGTGGGCGACTACATCATCTGGAACAACCCGGCCGTGGTCAATGGCCGCTATCAATACGAGATCGATCAGATCACGGCCATAAACCAAAACACGTTCACGCTGGCACGCCGCGGGCAGGGAGCGGCGCGCGGTACGGCGCAATTCGCGACCGTCATGGCGGCGCAGAGCGGCCAGTTTTTTCAGCTCCTCGATCCTACGCTCTTCGCTTTGTGGGATGGCACGCACCAGGTCTTTAAATTCCTGTGGGACGGCATGATCGTGAGCGCCGTCTCGGCGACCACCGCAGGCCTCCTGCAGCCGGTCGTCGTGAACTTGATCCCCGGCCCGCCGGCAGCCGCCGCAATGGGCTTATCTCTTGGCCCGGCGACGTCGGCCGCCGCGATTCAAAACCAGATCGCCACCGGCCTCTCGGTTACCGCTCCGGTTTCGACCGGTGGCCTGCCCCAGGCGCCCGGCCTTGGCACGCTCTATGGGGTTGTGACGGTTTCAGCGCTGCCCGGCCCCGGCGATCCGCTCACCACCAGCGGCAATACCGTCCTCTTCAACGGCATCCAGTACGTCTGGAGCCAGCGTCAGGGATCGACCGCCTTTCAGTGGGTCGCGCTTGCCCGCCAGGGTGTGGAGTTCTACGACATCCGAGCCAACCGCGCCAATTACGATGCGACGAAACTCCCGCTCGGCAGTACCTACTTCGAAACCGACACCACGCTGATTTACACCGTTCAATCGGTCGGCGGCGTCAACGTGTGGCTCTTCTATAGCGGCTACTGGGCACGCACTCAGGCGCAGGTGCCAGGCGTCGGCGCAACCCTCGGCCCGAACGATAACGACCTGCGGATCCGCACCACCGACACCCAGCACGTTTACATCTGGACCGGCGCCGTGTGGCACTTCGACGGCGAAGGCTCCGGCTTCTATACGATCTCCGGTACCGGGACCTATCCATTCGGCGGCACGTCCGCGACGTGGGGGATCGCGAACGGCTCAACTTACGCCGTCTCACAGGACGACGGAACCACGGCGAACGTGGTCTCGATCATCGCGGCGACTGAATATTTGAGGCTCTGAGCCATGGCAACTGAATTCATCGACTCCTTCGGAATTTACGTTACTAACTCGGTCAGTACCGGCGCGAGCGCGGTCTCCCTCTACGAGCGATGGACCGGCATCGGCGACGGGAACCACAGCCTGTCAGTAGCCGCCGGAAAGGGCGCGCGCGGCAACCCGGCACTCTGGATCCCATTTGGGGGGGCAATCTACAAGACGCTCTCGCACCAGCAAACTTACACCGTTGGCTTCACGCTCAACATGAGCAGCAACGCTGGCGTCGGCGGCGGCGATTTGATCCAGCTCCAAAACACCGCGCAGATCCTCTGCTCGCTTATGGTCAACGCCGACGGATCGGTTTTGGTTTACGCGAACAACACCACCTCGCTGGTGGTTTGCACGCTGGCCGCCGGCTTCATCCTTGCGAATACGAACTGCTTCATTGAGCTGAAGTCGACGATCTCCGGAACCAGTAATGTCAACGTTGCCGGGACGGTGAACATCTACAACGCCGCCGGCGCCCTGCTCGCCACCGCAACCGGGAATGTGAACACTGGCCTCTCGACCAACAGCCTGGCCACGCTGACCGGCTTATTCGGGATGAACGTCGTGCCGGCCTTCGCCGCGGTTTATAACCGCGTCGGGCTGCTCGCCGGCTGCACCACAAACGGGCAAGCCTATATTTCGGATCTCTACATCAACACCAGCGCCGGGACCGTGAACACCGGTTTCCTCGGCCCGGTAATCATCGATCCGTATCCGCTGCCGGCGAGTGACGGCGGCACCCTCCAGTGGACACCGTTGAGCGGCGCGGTCCACTTCAGCCAGATCAACGAGCTGCCTTCTGACGGAGACACGAGCTACAACGCGGCGCCCTCTGCCGGCCTCACCGACGCTTATGGATGGGAAGTGGTTACGGCCTTCAGCGGCAGCGTTCACACTGTCCAGATAAGCTATTGCGCGCGATCGACCGATGAAGGCCCCTGCGCGATCAAAAGCTGCATCGGCCCAACCGGAGCGCTGGCTCAGTCGCCAGCTTTCCCTCTTCCGGGCAATTACAATTACTGGCATTTCGCCTTCGATCTCGATCCCACCACCGGCCTGCCCTGGACGGTCGCGGGTTTCAACGCCAACCAAAAAGGCGTGACGAGGAGTAGCTAAATGGCCCTCCTCTACGATGAGAATTTTCAAAGTTATGCCCTTGGAGCCACTCCTCCGTTCGCGAACCTTTCGGGCTCGGGGATAATCGTCAACACCACGCCAGGACCTTACGGCGATTCGCAGTGTCTGAAGCAGGGATCCACTCAGGCCGTAACCTATCCGATTCTTCCGACGATCACGCTTGCTCAAGCCCAAGCGGGAGTCACCTACGCGAGCCTGGGTGTTCCGAGCTACTCGGCTGCCACGGTTTTCCAGGCCCTTTTTATTGATTACTACCCGGCGATGAACGGGCAGATCCTCACCTTCAACAGCAATCTCAGTCCGTTTGCCGGGGTGGCGCCCGCTGCCGTGAGAATTCTGAGCGACGGTACCGTGGCGGTCACGGCACCCGCCAGCAGCGCAGCCTCGGCGAACCAGGCCATCTCCACCTACTCGCTCACCCCCGGCAAGTGGTACTTCTTCCAGACCAACATCAGCTTTTCCAATGACGGCACCTACGTTATCGTGACGATCACCGTAGCCGTCAACGGCGTGCCTGTCGTAACCGCGAGCTGGACCACCGGCCAACTTCTCTCAGGCGTTCCGGCACTTTACTGGAACAACCTCCAGGTCGGGACCGCCGGCAACGGTGGATACATCGACCGGCTCACGATTTACAGCGACGTCGAAATAATGCCGTCGTTCCCGCACTTGGGAACGCCAGTGGCGCGCGTAACGCAGGGAGTCATTGAGATTGCACGCCCCACAGTGGCCCCGCCGCCGCCCCCTCCCGGCCCGCCGCCAGGCCCGCCGGTTCCCGCACCCGGTGGATGCGCCGAGCAATCGAAGCTGAGCGTGATGCCGGGTCTGAGCGCGGCCGGAACGGCGCCGCCCTCGATTCCTGGACAGACCAACTCGCTCAAGAGCCAATTATGAAAAAAGCCATTCTCACCTTATTTCTCGGATCCGTTCTCTACGCGCAGCAAACGCCGGCGCCGACCTTCGTCTATCAGGCCTTGACGACGAACGCCAGCGGCCTGATTGTTCCGTGCGCTGGCTGCTCGCTCTACACCTACGCCGCCGGCGGCACGACCGGCAAGGCGACGTACACCACCGCCAACGGAGCGACGCCCAACAGCAACCCCATCGTGCTCGACTCGAATGGCGCCGCGCAGATGTGGACGACGCCCGGCGTAAGCTACCGCTTCGATCTCTATAGCGCCGCCCTCGTGCTCATCCGTTCCGTCGACAACGTCCCCGGCGGCACGCTGGCCGGCCAGTCGACCGTCACCGCAAATTATATTTACGCAGGTCCAGCGAGCGGCGCCGCGGCGGCGCCCGCTTTCCGCGCCGCGGTCCTGGCCGACCTGCCGAGCGCGATCGCGCTGAGCAGCGCGAATTTCGGCAGCCAGGGAACGACCGCCACCGTGCTTCATGGCAACGCCGGCAGCGCGCTCGCGTTCGGACCCGTCGTCGCGGCCGACTTCGGCGGCTCAGTGCCCGCGCGGACCGCGCTCGCGAATCCCAGCGCCGCGGCAGGCACGCCCGCCCAGTCGACGACCCTCGACGTCCTCGCCTACCAGGTCGCGGAGATTCCGGCCTTCGTGCGCGTCACTGCCGACTTCACCACCAGCGGCGTCGGCACCGCGCTCGAAACGATCACCGGCCTGACCTTCACCATCCCGGCGTCGACCGCGCTGAATGTCCCCTTTCATTGCCACCTGATCTATCACCAGAACGTCGCCACCGTCGCCGTGGCCTTCGGCCTTGAGGACGTCACGATTTCCCCCACCAATATCGCGGCCATGGGCGAGATTCACACCGCCGCGGCCGTGATCGCCACAGGCAACCTCGTCGGGTTGGCGACTACAACTGCGACGGCCATTGTTAGCGCGACACCGTCCGCGATCACCACCGACTGGAATGCGGAGGTGAGCGGAATGGTCGAAGCGCCTTCGAATGCCGCGTCGAGCGCCATCCAATTCATGGTCTCAACAGCGACGGCCGCCGACACCGTGACGGTGAGAAGGGGAAGCTTTTGCCAGTTGAATTAAAGAAAACAGTCGCCGAGGTGTTGGGTGCCAGCTATCCGCTCGCGCGCATGACGGAGAGCTTCGCCCAAATCGGCATGGATTCGCTCGAATATTTGTGCTTTCTCGTCGACGTGGAGGCGGCACTGGATATCGTACTGCCGCGCTCGCCCGGCTTTATAACGCCGCAGGACGTGGCGGATTGGGTAGCGAAGCAGTGACATTTCACGTCGAGCAGTGGCGCGACTTCTATCCGGAAGCCAAACCGCTGATGCAGGAGCACTGGGAAGAAATCGCCATTGATCGCGAACAGATCCCTCTTTCGCTCAACGAGGAGCGCTACCAGCAGATTTCTGACGCCGGCATCCTGCATATTCTCGTGGCGCGCGAAGGCGCGGAGCTGGCCGGTTATTACATTGCCCTCGTCTTGCCGCACATTCACTACCAGGATGCGGGGCTGATGGCCTTCACCGATATTTACTTCCTGCGGCCGCAGTTCCGCAAGGGCCATGCCGGCGTTCAGATGTTCGTCGAAGCGGAGCGCACCTTACGCGAAGCCGGCGTTGTGAAAGCGTATTTGAGCTGCAAGGCGCACCGCGACATCAGCCCGATCTTTGAAGCGTTGGGATGGAAGTTTTCAGACAAGAGCTATACGAAAGTTTTCTGAGGAATCAACTATGGGTTTAGGCACAGGCTCGATGGTCTCCGCTGGCATTGGCGCCTACGCCAGCATGTACGGAGCCGACCAACAGGCGAAGTCGGCGGCTAACGCTCTCCAATTCCAGGAATCGACCCAGGCCACCAACCAGGCCAACTTCAAGCCATATCTCGACGCCGGATCCACCTCCATCAACAAGATGATGGAGGACCTCAACAATGGAACCTTCGGCCCCGGATCAAACCCCGCCTTTAAAGCGCCCACCGCCGATGAAGCGCGCGCGACGCCTGGCTATCAGTTCACCTTGAGCCAGGGCATGCGCGGCGTCGACGCCGGCGCGGCAGCTCGCGGAGGCGCGCTATCTGGCGGCGCCGCGAAGTCGGAAATGGGTTATGCGAGCGGCCTGGCCGACTCCACCTATAACGACGTGTACAACCGTTCGCTTTCTGCCTACCAGGCCAACCTCGCCAAACAGGCGCAGGAATTCTCGCAGCTCTACCAGCCCGCCTCGTTGGGCGAAAACGCGGCAGCCCAGAGCGGCAACACCGCGCAGCAAGTCGCCGGCAACGTCGGAGGCTTGATGACCCAGGTCGGCAACGCGCAAGCAGCCGGCGCCATGGGGGTCGCGAACGCCGCCGCCGGCGGCGTGACCGGCGTGACGCAAGCGCGGTGGCTGAGCCAGTACGGCATGGGCGGCGCGGGCGGCGGCGCCATGCAATATGACGCCGGCGGCCAACCCATCGCAGGAACCGGAAGCGAAGCGGACAACGTCGCCGCGCAATACGCAGCAGGATTCTAAACCATGCCCCTCGACCCATCCATCCCGTTATCGTTCAAGGCGCCCGAGTCGCCGCTCGCCTCGATCAGCCAGCTCATGCAGGTGCGCGGCCTCTCTTCGGAGATCGCGCTGCGCAACGCGCAGACCGAGCAGGCCCAGGCCAACACCGGCGACATCCAGGCGCAGGCGCTGGGCAGGCAGCGCGATCTCGCCGATCAACAGACCCTGCAGCAAGCCATGGGTGATGCGGATCACCCGGAGTATAAGGGCGCGGCGGTAAAGGGTGATTTCTCGTTCCTGGATGGCAAGGTTCAGCCGTCGTCGCAGTTGAAGTTTGCGACCGCGCAGCTCGGCAAGATCAAAGAGCAGGCTGCTGTCGACACCACCACTCTCGCCAACACGCAGGCGTATCATAAGCAGCTCGGCGATACCATTTTCGGGTTAAGCCAGTTGCCAGTCGAAGACCGGGCAGGCGCCGCGGCCTCGGCCATCGGGGAATTGAGTAAACTACCCGGCGCCAAGCAACTGGCCGACCTCTCGACGATGGATTTTAGCGACGCCGGCCTGAAGAAATATGCGGCGGACAATAACGCCGCGACGGAGTACTGGGGCGCGGTCAACACACAGAAGACCGCACAGCAGAAGATCGACACCGAGGCCGCGCTCGCACAGAAGGACCTCGGCCAAGGCGCAGCCGGCCAAGCCTCGGCCCTCGAAACCCGTTCGAAGATGGCCGATCAGCAGTATGGGCAGGCGGTCCAGTCGATTGCCGCGAACCCACCGAAGGACGCACAGGCGTACTCGGACCTCATCGATACACTGCCCCACGCCACGGCGGCGCGCATGCTCGCAACCATGCCGATCGCAAATTACAATCCGGCAAAAGCGGGCTCCGTGCTCGCGCAATCGGCTTTAACCCCGGAGCAAGCGGCCACCACGTCGCAGGCCCAGGCCCGCGAGGCGGAAACCCTGCGCCACAACCGCGTCGACGAAGCGACCGCCGGCGGCCGTCTCGCCGTCGAACGGCAGCGGCTGAACCAAACCACCAACGGCGTGCAATTGAACCCGGCGCAGCAGGCCATCGCGCAAAAGTTGGCAGATGGCGACTTCAACCCGGCCCAGCTAACGCGGTTCCCCGACAAGGAAGCCCTCGTCGCGGGCGCAATCGCGCGCAATCCCAACTGGTCGCCCCAGACCTATGCGACCAAGGCTGCGTTTACGAATCCGCAATCGAAGCAGTCGCAGAATCTGGGAACGATTTCGCGGATCGTCGAGCACCTGGGGCGGTTCGATCAAAATTCCGACTCCATCGGGATCGCGCCCGGATACGCGGCGGGCTTTAATCTCACCGGCGATGCGGCGAAACTTCACGAAGATGCGCACGCCATCTCATCGGAACTGGAAAAGCTGGTCTCGGGCGGCGTGGGCACCGAAGGCCAGGTCCAGGCCATCCAGAAAGGATTAGGTTCATCGATTCCATCGATCCGGAAGGACGCGAGCGCGGAACTCTCGCAACTGGTCGGCGGCCAATACGTCGGCATGAACCAAACCTATAAGGCCGGCACCGGCAAGGATCTGCCGCAGGACCAATTTGTGAGCCCGCACGGACGCGAGTGGCTGCAGAAGAACGGCATCAACGTGACGGGCAAGGCGACTGGCGGACTCCCGCCCGCGGCTCGCGCACAACTCCAGGAAGGCCACACCACCACATTTGGGAATGGCCAGCAGTGGACGCTCGAAAACGGCCAGGAAAAGCAGATCAAATAAATGGGCGATTGGGATGTCGTCTCCACACAACCGACCGCAGCGGCGCCGCCGCCGTCTTACGACACGGCGCTCTCGCCCGGCGACGAGGTAAAGTTTCGTGGCTGGAAGCAGAAGTATGCGCCAAACGACACCGGCACCGACTACGATCTCCGCGGCGCCTACAAAGCGGGACTGACGCCGAATCCGGAACGCGGGCACTGGCCCGACACCTTCAAGAAGCCCAACCACCCGACGTTTAGCGATCAGAGCCAGTACAGCAAGGGCGACGTCAGCGGCGGCCATTGGGGCGACGACAACTCGTTCACGCCATCGCCGACGAACCTGCAGCAACACAGCGCGGCGGAGCTCCAGCAGTACTTCAAGCAGAACGAACCCGCCAGTAAATTGAATGCGGCGCCGCCGGCAGCCGGCGACGGCTGGAATGTTGTATCGAGCACGCCCGCAAAAACCAGCCTGCTCGACGACGCGGGCGAAACCCTGCACCAGTTCTGGTCGCAGGTAAACCCGGCGACGCAAGCCCAAGGCGCCGTCGCGCCCGTGCTGCATCCCCAAGACGCCTATCACGGGTACGTGCAGCAGCAGTCGGATCTTCTCCACAGCAGCGGCGAAGCGTTCAAAAAAGGCCAGTACTCCGAAGGCGTGCGCCACGGCTTGATGTATATGCTGAACGGCATCCCCGGCGTCGGTGCGCTGCTCGATCGCGCCGGCAATAAAGCGGGCGCCGGAGATTATAAGGGCGCCGTGGCCGACACGGCAGCCGTGGCCACGCTGCTCGGCGAAGGAAAGATCCTGCACGCAGGGACCGAGGCAGCGACCGAACCGGGAGCGATCAGCCAGCCGATCGCGGCCGCCGGCGACGCCATAAAACGAGGCGCGCAAGCGACGGCCACAAAAGTCCAGCAGGGATCGGCCGCGCTGCCCACGCCAACTCTCGCCGAAGGAGCTGTGGCCCTGTCTGGGCATCCGCAGATCGCCAGCGGCATGTACGCCAAGCGGGCAATCCCCGCCGTGTGGGATGCCCTGAAGAAGCCGGCGCTGCCTCCCGCCGTCGACACCGGCCGCCCGATCGGAGCGCCGCAGCCGTTAACCCCGAGCGAAATGCGGACCCCGCAGGTCGAGGACATCCCCGACGTGGCGCGCCCTGAAGGACCAGAAGCACCTCCGACCGCTGGATCCGCGCGCACCTCGCGTCCAGTCGGCCCGCCGGCGGCGCTGCCGCGCGACCAGATGCAGACCCCGCTGCCTCCGGAGCCAATGCCTGACACGCCATGGCGCGTCGTCTCGCACGAACCCACGCCCCCGGCCGCGATCCCGCGCGCCGAAAGCCTGAAGCCCGAAGTCGCGAAGACCCTGAAGGAAGGCGCTGTGCGCGAGAACCCCGACGGCAGCCGGCAAATACTGCAACGCGTGCCCCTCGACAAGATCGCGAGCGACCCCGGAAACGAAATCTATCCCGACGTCGTCGGCAGCTACCAGCGCAACGGCTACAGCGTCCACCCCGAGCTGCGCGCCAACGAGGCCGGCGGATTGACCGTTCAAGAGGGACACCACCGAATCGCGGCCGACGTGAAGAACGGGAAGACCGATGTGCTGGCCTGGACGCCACAAGCCGAATCGGTCCCAGCGCCGACCGTGCTGCAGGCGATCGACCAGGGAATCTCCAAGCGCGAGCCAGGTGAAGCCGCCGCGCCCGCCGTGACCGCGCCGCCGCCGGCCAGCCCGGCCGCGCCAGCGGCCGCGGCGCCGCCCTACGGCAAGCAGTACATCACGCCCGGCCAGGTCACCAAATACGCAGCCGATAACGGCATCGAAGAAGCGGACGCTGCAGCCGCGCTCCAAAAGCAAGGAGTCAGCGTCGTCGACCGCTCCTCAACCAACCGCGTGCTTCACGCCATCGGCGCCGAGCTGGGCTATAACCATGGCACCTTGAGCGAGATCGCGCACGCCACCTACGGCACCGGCCTGGGCAAGATGACCCACGAGCAGATGATGGAGCTGGCCGAAAAGCTGGGCAACGAGCAAGCCACCAAAGAACCGCTCGCGACCAAGCGCGCCGGCACGCCGGCCGACATATCAGACAACCCAGCGATCGCGCCCGAGGCTGAGGGCTCGCCGCTCGGCGGCGTGATCGCGCAGCTCCCCACCAGCGAACTCCACGCGGATCCGGTCCGCTTCCAATACAAAACCGGCATGGGGCAGGGCGGCGCCGGCGAGGAGCTACGCAGCGTTACCAAATTTGACCCCGAGAAATCGGGCATCCTCAGCGTCTGGAAGGATCCAGCAGACGGCAAAACTTACGTGGTCAACGGACACCACCGCCTGGAACTCGCGCAGCGCACCGGCGCCGAAAGCGTGACCGTTCGCTATCTCGACGCAGCCAACGCGGCCGAGGCGAGAGCCAAGGGCGCGATGATCAACATCGCCGAAGGACGCGGCACGTCGATCGACGCGGCGAAGGTATTCAGGGATTCAGGCGCAACGGCCGACGATCTCAAAAACCAAGGGCTCTCGTTGACCGGCAGCGTGGCAAAGGAAGGCCCGTCGCTGGCCAATCTGGACCCGAGCCTTTTCAACCAGGTCGTGAGCGGCGAGATGAAGCCGGCGCGCGGCGCCATGATCGGCCAGGTCGCCGAGCACGCCGACCAGCGCCAGCTCGTGAAGTTAATCCAGGAACGCGAAGCGAGCGGCAAGCCGATGACCGACGGCCAGGTGCAGGAGATGCTGCGTATGCAGGCGCCGCAGGTTACCGAAACCCAGCATTCGCTCTTCGGCGACGACGAGGTCTCGCGCAGCCTGATCGCCGAGAAGGCCGGCGTGAGCGACTACATCCAGAGCCGGCTCACGCAGAAACGGCGCACGTTTAACGCGGTCGGCAACGAGCGCGCAGCCACCCGCCTGGCCGAAGCCGGCAACGTGATCGACGCCGAGAAGAACGCCGCGATCGCGGAAGCGACGAACCAGGAGCACGCGGTTTATCAGAAGCTGTCGACGTCGACCGGCCCCGTCGCCGACGCACTCGACGAGGCAGCGAAGGCCCTGCACGCGGGCGAGAATCCAGCGATCGTAAAAGTGAGGACGTATGCCAAAATCGAACCCATTCTCAAGCAAGAAGCCGACAAACTCACCGGCCGCAGTGGCGCATCTGGTCAGCGATCTGAAGGATCTGCACAAGCTGGGAGCGGTCAAGCTGGCCGAGGGAAACCAAATCCATCTGCCGCAGCCGCCCAAAGCGCAGGGAAACGCGCTTCCGTCACCGCGACCGCCGATGACGATCTCGAAGCACCTCTGAGGGAATCGATCAAGAACGCGAGGAAGGCCAGCGATCTGATGCGCTAATCACCGCAGCTCGAAACGTGATGAGGGCCGCGACGGGGGATAGGGCTCGGAATGCGTCCTGCAATAACAACAGGCCCGCGCGCGTAGCATCGTCGTACTCAGTGCCGCAGCCCGGACATTCAGCGGAATGCTTTGGATCTCCCAGAATCTTGTTCCGTGGGAGACGCTCCTCTAAGTCCAAAAGTATTTGCGTGCTGCACTGCCGGCAGCCAATCGACACCTTGCGCAGATCGGATAGGCTCACCACTGACTGTGTTTGCATGGTATCTCTCCCCTCACTTCGCCGCCGCCGTAAGGAGTTTCTCGAATACCTCTGGGAGTGTTGCTCCCAACCGTGTCTTTTCCGCCACACGTTGCATTATCCCCCTCCCCTCACTTCGCCGGCGCCGCGCCCTTGCGCCCGGCCCAAATCCACGCCGCGATCG
>DAIQRF010000011.1:0-15337 GCA_036786505.1 Casimicrobiaceae bacterium
AAAAGCGGCTGGGCGAAGAGGGCGCGCGTCCGCATCGGATACGGTACAAGGCGCTTATGGCGTAGCGCAAGCGGCGCGGCTCGGCGAAACTCCTATTGAGCATTGCGAAATGCGGTGCGCCCGCATACTTAATATCGTCATTCCCGCCCTACCCCGCGAGCTTGCGTTTGAGAATCGTGTTGACTTGTGCCGGATTGGCCTTGCCCTTGGTCGCGGCCATGACCTTTCCTACGAGCGAGTTGAACGCCTTTTCCCTACCGGCCTGATATTCGGCGACGATCGCGGGATTCGCGGCAAGCACGTCGTCGACGATTTTCTCGATCGCGCCGCTGTCGGAGATCTGCCGCAGCCCCTTGGCGGCGATGATCGCGTCGGCGTCGCCTTCGCCGGCCCACATGGCAGCAAGCACGTCCTTTGCGCTCCTGCTGCTGATCGTGTCGTTAAAAATTTGAGCAAGCAAACCTGCAAGCTGTGGCGGAGATACACGGCTTCCATCGATCGTTGTGTCGGCGCGATTCACGAGCGCGCCGATTTCATTGATGACCCAGTTCGCGACAGATTTGGCGTTTGCAGCGTCGGGTCCCTGACTCACGTACTTAAGGTCGCTTCGGATCTTTAGCGCGGCGAGCGTCTGCTCAAAGTATGTGGCCATCTCGACAGAAGCCGTCAGCGCCGCCGCATCCTCAGGGAACATATTGTAGAGCTGCTGGTATTGCGCGCGCTTCGCATTCGGCAGCACTGGTAGCGCCGCCTTCACCCGCTCAATCCACGCGTCGTCGATCACCAGCGGCGGCAGATCCGGATCGGGGAAATAGCGGTAATCCTGCGCGTCTTCCTTGCTGCGCATCGAGCGTGTCTCGTTCCTGTCCGGATCATACAGTCGCGTTTCCTGCACCACTTTGCCGCCGTCCTCAATCAATGCGATCTGGCGACCGACTTCGAACTCGATCGCTTGCTGCATGAAGCGAAAGCTGTTGAGGTTCTTGATCTCGCATCGGGTACCGAGCTTGGCATCCCCGGCGCGGCGCACCGACACGTTGGCATCGCATCGGAAGCTACCTTCCTGCATGTTGCCGTCACAGATGCCGATCCACCTGACGAGCGAATGGAGCGTCTTGGCGTAGGCGACCGCCTCTTCCGCACTTCGCATCTCCGGCTCGGAGACGATCTCCAGCAGGGGTGTGCCGGCGCGGTTCAGGTCGATGCCGGTCATGCCGCGAAAGTCTTCATGCAGCGACTTGCCGGCATCCTCTTCGAGATGCGCCCGAGTCAATGCGACGTTGACCGCGCCACGCGTCGGCGAAACGATCGCAATCGAGCCGCCCTGCACGACTGGAATCTCGTACTGCGATATCTGATAGCCCTTCGGCAGGTCGGGGTAGAAGTAATTCTTGCGCGCGAACACGCTGCGCTTGTTGATCGTGCCGCCAACCGCCAAACCGAATCGGATCGCACGCTCGACCGCGCCCTTGTTCAACACCGGCAACACGCCTGGCAGCGCGATGTCGACGGCGGACGCCTGGCTGTTCGGCGCCGCGCCAAAGCCAGTGGATGCACCCGAAAAAATCTTCGATGCGGTCGAGAGCTGGGTGTGGGTCTCGAGCCCGATGACGACTTCCCACATCACTTTCCCATTCATGGCGCGAAGCCCGTGGGGACGCGCCGGTGCCAGTCGGTCGTCTGTTGGTAGCGATGCGCAACATTCAGGATTTGTGCTTCGGCGAAGGCATTACCCTGGATCTGCAAGCCGATCGGCAGCCCTTTTCCATCGAAACCGCAGGGAATCGAAATGGCGGGCGTGCCGGTGAGGTTGCTCGCGATCGTGAAGATGTCGTTGAGGTACATTTTGACCGGCTCATCGGTCTTGTCGCCCAACTTGAACGCCGTCGTCGGCGAGGTGGGACCGACGATCACGTCGCAGCTCCGGTACGCGCGCTGGAAGTCGTCGGCGATCAGCCGCCGCACCTGTTGTGCCTTCAGGTAGTACGCGTCGTAATATCCATGCGACAGCACGTAGGTGCCCACCAGAACGCGGCGCTTTACTTCGGCGCCGAAGCCTTCGGCGCGCGTTTTTTTGTACATGTCCATCAGGTCGTCGTATTTGGCCGCGCGATGGCCATAACGCACGCCGTCGAAGCGCGCCAGGTTGGACGACGCTTCGGCCGGCGAGATCACGTAGTACACCGGCAGTGAATAATCGACGTTGGGGAGGCTCACGTCGACGGTCGTCGCGCCGAGGCTTCTCAAGCCGGCGATCGCAGCCTCGATGGCTTCGGCGATGCCCGGCTCGGTGCCGGCGCCGAAATATTCGCGCGGAAAGCCGATCCGAAGGCCGGCGAGGGGCTTCGCGCCCGCATTTGCTGCATTTGCCCTGAGCAGCCGCGTGTAATCCTCGGTTGGCCGGTCGAGGCTGGTCGAGTCGCGCACATCGTGGCCGGCCATGGCGTTGAGCAGCAGCGCGCAGTCCTCGGCGGTCTGGCCGAACGCGCCGGGCGTGTCGAGGCTCGACGCAAAAGCGATCAGCCCATAGCGGGAGCAAACGCCGTACGTCGGTTTCAGCCCGCAGATGCCGGACAACGCAGCAGGCTGTCGGATCGAGCCTCCCGTGTCGGTGCCAGTCGCCGCGGGCACCAGCCGCGCGGCAACGGCCGCGGCCGAGCCGCCGGAACTGCCGCCCGCGACGCATTCGGTGTTCCATGGGTTCCTGACCGGCCCGAAATACGAATTCTCGTTCGACGAGCCCATCGCAAACTCGTCCATGTTGGTCTTGCCGACCAGCACCATGCCGGCGTCCGCAAGCCTCTCGGCGACGAACGCGCTGTAGGGCGCGACGAAGTTCTCCAGCATTCGGGAGCCGCAGGTCGTGCGCAGCCCCTCGGTCATGATCACGTCCTTGTGTGCGAGCGGGATGCCGGTCAGGGGCGACGCGGTTCCCGCGGCGATGCGCGCGTCGGCGTCCCTGGCCTGAGCCAGCGCTCCTTCACGATCGATCGTGAGAAACGCGTTCAGCGTTCGATTCGCGGCATCGATGCGGTCGAGGAGTGCCCCCGTGAGCTCGACGCTGGAGAGACGTCGTGCGAGCAAAGCGCGCGAGAGCTCGGCGACCGGAGCAGTAATCACGAAGGACAATCCATCAACGTTGACGGGAACATGCGGAAAAACACCAGAGCCGCGAGGGATCGCGGCGCGAACTCACGCCACGAAACTATTCATTCGATGACTTTCGGGACCAGATACAGCCCGCCCTCGACCGCGGGCGCGTTGCGCTGATAGAGCGCGCGTTGGTGGCTAGCGGGGTCGCTCTCGGTTACGCGGTCCTCGCGCAGCGGCAACATCACCTCCTGCGCGTGCGACATCGGCACGATGCCGGTCGTATCGACCGCGCGCATCCGCTCGATCATCTGGAACACGCCCTCGAGCTTGTTTCGCACGTCGACGGCCTCGGCGGCGGTGATCTCGATCCGTGCCAAGTGCGCAGCGCGCTGAACGTCGTCGACGGAAAGAGCCATGATCAGGAGGAAAACGGTGCAGAAACAAGGCTGAATAGGGTATCATAATCGCTTGTCATAAGCGTGCGGGCCGTCACCCCGGCGGCCTTCGAAACCGAAAGCCCCCATGTTCGAATTCTTCAAGGGCTACTTTTCCACCGATCTCGCGATCGACCTGGGAACAGCCAATACGCTGATCTATGTGCGCGGCAAAGGCATCGTGCTGAACGAGCCGTCGGTGGTGTCGATCCGCCAGGAAGGCGGCCCCAACGGCAAGCGCGTGATTCAGGAAGTCGGCCTCGCGGCAAAGCAGATGCTCGGTCGCACGCCGGGCAACATCACTGCCATCCGGCCGATGAAGGACGGCGTCATCGCCGACTTCACCGTCACCGAGCAGATGTTGAAGCAGTTCATCAAGAAAGTGCTCGACTCCAAGCTTTTTTCTCCGTCGCCACGCATCATCATCTGCGTTCCATGCGGCTCGACACAGGTGGAACGGCGCGCGATTCGCGAATCGGCGCTCGGCGCCGGCGCATCGAAGGTGTATCTGATCGAGGAACCGATGGCTGCCGCGATCGGCGCCGACCTGCCGATATCGGAAGCGACGGGCTCGATGGTCGTCGACATCGGCGGCGGCACCACCGAAGTCGGCGTGATCTCGCTCGGCGGCATGGTGTACTCGGGCAGCGTGCGCGTCGGCGGCGACAAATTCGACGAGGCGATCGTCAACTACATACGGCGCAATTACGGCATGCTGATCGGCGAGACTACCGCGGAAAATATCAAGAAGACGATCGGCTCCGCGTTTCCCGGCTCGGAAGTGAGGGAAATGGAAGTGAAGGGCCGCAACCTCGCCGAGGGCATTCCGCGCAGCTTCACCGTGTCCTCGAACGAGATCCTCGAGGCGCTGACCGATCCCTTGAACAGCATCGTCTCGGCGGTGAAGAGCGCGCTGGAGCGCACGCCGCCCGAGCTTGGCGCCGACATTGCCGAGCGCGGCATGGTGCTCACCGGAGGCGGTGCGCTGCTGCGCGACGTCGACCGTCTGCTGATGGAAGAGACCGGCCTGCCGGTGATCGTCGCCGATGATCCGTTGACCTGCGTGGTGCGAGGTTGCGGCAGGGCGCTCGAAAACATGGAAAAGCTGTCCGGCATCTTCACCTCGGATTGAAGGCCGGCGCGCTCCACGCTTTAGCCGACGCGAACGGTCGCTCGTCTGATCCATGCGCCACATTTCGATCGAGCCGCCGCCGTTCTTCCATCGCGGTCCGTCCCCTCTCACGCGGCTTGCGTTCTTCGGGCTGCTGTCGCTGGTGCTGCTGTTCGCGGACACCCGCTACCGCTACCTCGAGAATGTGAGGCAGGTAGTCGCGATCGCGCTGTACCCGTTGCAGCGCGCGGTGCTGTTGCCCGGCGAAGCGCTTGGATACGTCGGCGCGTACTTCGCCTCGCAGCGGACGCTGGCCAGCGATAACGCCGCGGTGAGGCAGCAGCTGCTGGCGCAGGCTCCCGCGGTGCAGGGCTTCCTGTTGCTCGACCAGGAGAATGCACAGCTGCGGGCCTTGCTCAGGATGGCCGCGCGGTTCCCGGGGGCTGCGACGGCGGCCGAGGTGCTCTATTCCGGGCGCGACCCGTTTTCGCAGAAGCTGTTCGTCGACAAGGGCGACGTCGCAGGCGTGCAGATCGGCCAGGCGGTGATCGACGAGGTCGGCGTCGTCGGACAGGTCACGCGAGTCTTTCCGTACATGGCTGAAGTAACGCTGGTGACCGACAAGGATCACGCGGTGCCGGTCAAGGTGGAGCGCAGCGGCTTGCGCAGCGTGATGTACGGCGCCGGGACGGCACGGCTGCCGGAGCTGCGCTTTCTTTCGCCCAATACGAATGCCGAAATCCAGCCCGGCGACCGGCTCGTCACTTCCGGAATCGACGGAACCTATCCCGCCGGACTCGCCGTCGCCCTAGTAACATCGGTCGAGCGCGAGACCGGACAGGTCTTTGCCCGCGTAACCTGCAAACCACTCGCCGGCGTCGAACGCGACGGCCAGGTATTGATCTTAAGCCGCGCCGCGGTATCGTTGCCGCGTCCCGACGAGCCTGCTGAGGCCGATGCGCCTCGCAAGGGCCGCGGAAAACGACGACGCTGATCGCACCATGGCGCAACTCTCGCCCTTTGCCTCCACGCGGCCGGAGGAAATTCTTCTCCCGGCCAAGCCGTGGTTCGTTCTGTTCACGCTGCTTTGCGGGTTGGTGGCGAACGCGTTGCCGGTTTCCGGCGTGGTGCTGTTGCTGAAACCCGATTTTCTGGCGCTGGTGCTGCTCTATTGGTGCATCCAGGAGCCGCGGCTGATCGGAGTCGGCATCGCATGGTGCGTGGGATTGGTGATGGATGTCACCGACGCGACCGTTTTCGGGCAGCATGCGTTGTCGTACGCGGTGCTCGCCTACGCCGCCGAGTATTTTCGCCGGCGCGTGCTGCGATTTCCTCTCTGGCAGCAGGCGGCACAGGTCGCGGTTCTGCTTCTTGCGTGCTCGGCGCTGGTGCTGGTCATTCGCGTTGTCGGCGGCGCGCCGATGCCGCGATGGACGTACGCCGTGGGGCCATTGGTCGGGGCGTTCCTGTGGCCGCTCATAACGGTCGTGCTGCAGTGGCCGCAACGGCCGCGCCGCTCGGCGGAAAGATAGGGCGGCTTCGATGCGCCGCCTCTTCGCCAACCGCGGTCGTCCGGGCACGATCAGCGGCCCGGAGCTCAGGAACCCGCAGCGCGAGCTATTGTATTTTCGCCGGCGGCTGATGATCGCCGGTGCGGTGGTGATCGTGGCGTTCGGCGGTCTTCTCGGCCGTTTCGTTTACCTCCAGTTGTTCCAGCATCGGCATTATCAGACGCTCGCGGAAAGCAATCGCATCGCCATCGTGCCGATCGTTCCCAACCGCGGCGTGATGACCGACCGCAACGGTATCGTGTTGGCGCAGAGCTATTCTGCCTACACGCTGGAAGTTACGCCGTCGCGGGTCAAGAATCTCGACGAGACGATCGACGAGCTGGCCGGAATCGTCGAGGTTCAGGCGCGGGACCGCAAGCGCTTCAAGCGGCTGCTTGAGGAGTCGAAAAACTTCGAGAGCCTGCCGTTGCGAACGCGGCTGTCCGACGAGGAGGTCGCGCGATTTGCGGTCAACCGCTACCGTTTTCCGGGTGTCGAGATCAAGGCGCGACTGTTCCGCCAATATCCTTTTGGAGCGATCGCTTCGCATGTGACCGGCTATATCAGCCGCATCAACGACCGCGACCTCGAGCGCATCGATGCGTGGAACGAAACCGCCAACTACAAGGGCTCCGACTACATCGGCAAAGTCGGCGTCGAGCTGGCCTACGAACGCGAGCTGCACGGCACCACCGGATGGGAAGAGGTCGAGGTCGACGCCGGCGGCCGCGCCGTTCGCACGCTGTCGCGCACGCCGCCGACCTCCGGCAACAATCTGAAGCTCGCGCTCGATATCAGGCTGCAACAGGCCGCCGAGGCGGCGTTCGGCGATCGGCGAGGCGCGCTGGTTGCGATCGAGCCGGCGACCGGTGACGTGCTCGCCTTGGTCTCCAAGCCGGGGTTCGATCCCAATCTTTTCGTCGACGGCATCGACCCGGCGAACTGGGAACTGCTCAACGAGTCTCCCGACAAGCCGCTTTTGAATCGCCCGCTGCGCGGCGCCTATCCTCCCGGCTCGACCATCAAGCCATACCTTGCGCTGGCGGCGCTGACATCGGGCAAACGTACCGCGGCGCAAACGGTCTTCGACCCCGGCTTCTACCAGATCGCCGGAGCCGCGCATCGATTCCGCGACGACAAGCCGGGCGGGCATGGTTACGTCGACATGACCAAGTCGCTCGTCGTCTCTTGCGACACCTATTACTACATGCTCGCCGGTGAAACCGACATCGACGACACCTACGCGTTCCTGTCGCGATTCTTCTTCGGACGCAAGACGGGCATCGATATCGAGGGCGAGCTCCTCGGCGTGCTGCCGTCGCGGGCGTGGAAGCGCGAACGGTTCAAGGACAAGTGGTACCTCGGCGACTCGATCTCGGCGGGCATCGGCCAGGGCTATAACGCGTTCACGCCGCTGCAGCAGGCGCAAGCCATCGCGATCATCGCCAACGACGGCGTCGCGCTCGTTCCGCATCTGGTCAAGAGCGTCGAAAACGTCAAGGACGGCACCGTGCGGCAGATCGCGCTGCAAGCGACGCAAGCGCTCAACGTCAAGCCGGAGCATTTGGCGGTGATCAAGAACGCGCTCGTCGGCGTTCCGCGCGAAGGGACCAGCGCGCGGGCATTCGTCGGCAGCAAATACGTTTCGGCGGGCAAGACCGGCACCGCGCAGGTCTATTCGCTCAAAGGAGAAAAGTACTCCGGCCGCGTCGACGAGCGCCTTCGCGACCATGCCTGGTACGTCGCCTACGCTCCCGCCGATCATCCCAGGATCGCGATCGCGGTGCTGGTCGAGAACGGCGGATTCGGTGCGCAGGCCGCGGCGCCGATCGCGCGTGCCGTATTCGACTACTACTTTCTCGGGCAGAAGACGCGCGTTCCTGCGGCGCCCGGCACCGGACCGCGCGAGCCGGACGACGAAAGCGACTGACGGCAAGCGATGGGAAAATTCTTCGCGCTGCTGGCCAGGATCTGGGAAGTGCTCACGCGCCCGGTGGACAGCTACCTCATGGCGGCTGCGTTAGCAATCGTTGGCATCGGGCTCATCACGCTGTTTTCCGCGTCGGACGAAAACATCGCGCGCGTCACGAGCCAGGTATTGTCACTGGGATTTGCATTGTTGCTGATGTGGGGGGTGGCGAACATTCCGCCGCAACAATTGGCGCGGGCGGCTTTGCCGCTCTACGTCGTGGGCGTGCTGCTGCTGATCGCAGTGGCGCTTGGCGGGACGGTGGTCAATGGATCGCGCCGCTGGCTCAATTTCGGCTTTGCCCGTTTTCAGCCTTCCGAGCTGATGAAGATCGCACTGCCACTGATGCTTGCCTGGTATTTTCAGAAGCACGAGACGCGCGTTCGCTTTCGCGATTTCATCCTCGCGGTGGTGCTCATCGCCGCGCCGGTCTGGCTAATCAAACGCGAGCCTGATCTGGGTACGGCGCTGATGATCGGCGCGTCTGGTTTTTATGTGCTCTATCTCGCGGGCCTGTCGTGGAAGATCATGCTCGGCCTGTTGATCGCGGCCGGCGCGGCGGCGCCCTTGATCTGGCCGCACCTGCACGATTATCAACAGGAACGGATACTGACCTTCCTCGACCCGGCGCGCGATCCTCTGGGTACGGGATATCACAGCATGCAGGCGTCGATCGCGCTCGGCTCCGGCGGCGTCATCGGCAAAGGCTGGCTCAACGGCACGCAGACGCACCTCGATTTCCTGCCGGAGCGGCACACCGACTTCATCTTTGCCGTGTTCGGCGAGGAGTTCGGCTTGATCGGCAGCGCGTTGCTGCTGATTCTGTATCTGCTGCTGATCGGCCGCGCGTTCGTGATCACGATGAACGCCTCGACGCTCTTTACGCGGCTGGTCGCGGGCGCGATCACGCTCATGTTCTTCAGCTACGCATTCGTCAACATGGCGATGGTCAGCGGGCTGCTTCCGATCGTCGGCGTTCCGTTGCCGCTGATTTCCTTTGGCGGCACCGCGCTGGTGAGCCTGTTCATCGGTCTCGGCATATTGATGAGCGTGCAGGCGAACCGAAAGCTCGTGAAAACGTAGCAAGAGGGTACCGGTTGTCAGCGTCGTCCCACGCCGAGCTCGCTGTCCCTACTCGGCGTACCAGGCGCGATAGGTTGCGATGCCGAGCAGGGCGACGGCCCAGTAGCCGATCAGGGTCCATCGCATCATGGTCTTCCAGCCGCGCAGATGCATGCGCGCGGGCAGGATGTCGTTCATCTGCAGCAGCAGCCACAATCCCGCGGCGAACGTCAGCGTGCCGACCACGGCGTGCACGACGATGATCAGGTTGCCGGCGTTGGCCAGGTCGGACCAATGCGCGAGCTTGAAGGTCCTGATCGAGCCGATCATGATCAGCGCCACCAGCGCCGCATTGACCGATACCCAGATCGTCTGATTGGTGCGATGGGCCTCAATCCGTCCCCGGCGCGCGAGTCCCATGCCGAAAGTGAGGCCGATGACGAGCAATACTTCGAGCGCGACGTTAACGTCCGCCAGCATCGTTCCGGGACCCAAGAAGCCTGGAATATCGGCCTTCCCGGCCGAGCGCAAGCCGATAACCAGAGCCGCGGTTGCCGCTGCCGCCACGACGCCGCAAAACAGCGCAGTTTTCTTCACGGGATTTTCGGTGTAGTCATCCGCTTGCGGCTGGCGGTCCGGCGAGCGGCGCGCCGCGCTCCAGCGGGCACACGCTGCGCGCAACGTATAATCCGCGACTATATGTCGGCGACGCCTCCCGGTCAAAATGCGCGGCGGCACGCGGATCGCAGGGTGCTGTGGCCACTGGTTGCGATCGCCGCAATACTGCTCTCGGCGTGTTCATCGACGACGCGTCGCGAAACACCGTCGCTTCCGGCGGCCGGCGAGATCCCCAAGCGCGGCGGCTATTACAAAGATGACGGCCCGGGCGACAACCCGCCGCCTGATCTCGAAGCGATTCCCGATGCAAGGCCACGGTTGGAGTCGCTGCATCGCTTTGCCAATCGCCCCTATGCGGTGTTCGGGCGCGACTATGTGCCGGCGACCAGTCTTCGTCCGTATAAGGAGCGCGGCATCGCCTCTTGGTATGGACGAAAGTTTCACAACGGCAAGACTGCCACCGGCGAGACCTACGACATGTACGCCATGACCGCCGCGCACCCGACATTGCCGCTGCCGTCCTACGCACGGGTGACCAGCGTTGCCACCGGAAAAAGCGTCATCGTGCGCGTAAACGACCGCGGCCCGTTCCATCCGGGCCGCGTCATAGATCTTTCATTCGCGGCCGCGTATCGCCTCGGCATCGCGCAACAGGGCAGCGGCGAAGTCGACGTCGAAAGCATCCTGCCCGCGACGGCGCCGGTGATTGCCGCAGCGCCGTTGCCCTTGGTCGCTGCGGTCGACGCCGCGCCGGCCGCAGCGGCCCCTATCGGACGGGAGGCGGGAGGGTATGTCGTGCAACTGGGCGCCTTCGCCAATAATGCCAACGCTCAAAACTTCGTCGCCCATCTCGCGAACCAAACAGCGGGCGTGGCCGTCGAAGCCAAGGTGCGGCAGATTGACGGGTTGTTTCGTGTCTTTGTAGGACCTTATCCGACACGAGACGATGCGCGCCGCGCCCTCGACAACCTGCGCGATAGCGCGGGTCTTGAGGGAACGGTAAAGGCTCCGTCGTTCGCGCCATGATCGGCCGCGGACCCGATTTCGCATTTGCGTTCGTTATAATTGGCGGTGCGTCCCGCGCGGCGCCACGTCCTTGACCTGCGTGCGCTTTCGATTGCTCGTTCTCTGGAACTCCATGACCCATTCTCCTTCCCGCGTGCACTGGGTTTTTGCGTTGCTCTGTTTGCTGAGCGCAGGCTTCGCCCGCGCCCAGCTCACGATCGAAATCGTCGGCGGTGGCGCGACCACCATCCCGATTGCCATCGTGCCGTTCGCCAGTGAAGCGGCGTACCCGTTGAGTATGACCGCCGTCGTCGGCGCCGACCTTGCGCGAAGTGGCCTGTTCAAGCTCGTTGACGCGGGCGGCGTCGTTCCCCGCCCGTCGCGGGCGGAGGAGGTGCGCTACGGCGATTGGAGCTCGCGCGGCGCGGACGCGGTCGTGGTGGGCAGCATGACGCCGCGGCCGGATGGCCGGGTCGAAGTGCGTTTCACGTTGCTGGACACGGTCAAGCAAGGCCAGCTCGCGGGGTTTACCTACGTCGTCCCGCCGGCGCAACTGCGCGCCACCGCGCACCGAATTGCCGACATCATCTACGAAAAGCTGACCGGCGATGTCGGCGTGTTCAGCACCCGCATCGCCTACATCGCCAAGCGGGGTCCGCGCTTCGAGCTGCTGGTCGCCGACGCGGACGGCTTCAACCCGCAATCGATCGTTACCTCCAACGAGCCGCTGCTTTCTCCGGTCTGGTCGCCGGACGGCACTCGCATCGCCTACGTGTCGCTCGAAAACAAGAAGCCGGTGGTGTACGTGCAATCCCTGTCGACGGGCGGGCGGCAGGTCGTCGCCAATTTCCGCGGCAGCAACAGCGCGCCGGCCTGGTCGCCGGACAGCTCACGCCTGGCCGTCACGCTGACCAAAGACGGTGGATCGCAGCTCTACCTGATGAACGCCGATGGCAGTGGCGTGCATCGGCTTACCAGCTCGGGCGGAATCGACACCGAGGCGAACTTTGCCGCGGACGGCCGGTCGATACTATTTACCTCGGACCGCGGCGGCAGCCCGCAGATCTACCGGCTGACGCTCGGCAGCGGCGCGATCGAACGGATGACCTACGACGGCAACTACAACGTTTCGCCACGGAATCTTCCCGACGGCAGGGGGTTCGTGTTTGTGCGCCGCGACGGCGGGCGATTCAACATCGCGCTGCAGGATTTCGCGACACGGCAAGTGCAGGTCCTGACCCAGGGCTCGCTTGACGAGTCGCCAAGCGTCGCACCCAACGGCAAGCTGATCATCTACGCCTCGGCGGCCGGAGGCCGTGGTATATTGGCCGCAGTCTCCAGCGACGGTCGTGTCAAGCAGCGATTGACCGCGGCCGCGAGCGACGTGCGCGAGCCCGCATGGGGTCCGCTTCTGAAGTGAGCGGCGCGCGCTTCTTGCCACTATCCGCCACCTTTCGCCAATCTCAGGAGGTCAGCATGCAACAAACCGTCCACAAACTATTGATCAGCGCATTGTTCGCGAGCTTGCTCGCTGCCTGCGGCACCACGCCGACGACCGATTCCGCGGCGCCGGTCGAGGACCGTAACGTCGGGTCCGGAACTTCGGGCGCGGCCACCTCGGGCACCACGACCGGCAACGTCGCCGGAACCGCCACAGGCGCCGGCGGCCAATCGAATCGACTGCACGATCCGAACAGCATTCTTTCCAAGCGCAGTGTCTACTTCGATTTCGACAGCTACTCGGTCAGGGACGACTACAAGCCGCTGATCGACGCGCACGCCCGCTATCTGCAGGGCGACCGCAACGGACGAATGACGATCCAGGGCAACACCGACGAGCGCGGCAGTCGTGAGTACAACATCGCCCTCGGGCAGCGGCGCGCGGATGCAGTGAAGAAGATGATGATGCTCCTGGGCGCGACCGATTCGCAGATCGAAACCGTCAGCTTCGGCAAGGAGAAGCCGCGCAATTCCGGCCACGACGAAGGCGCGTGGACCGAGAATCGCCGTGACGACTTCGTCTACCGGGGCGAATAGCGCGTGGCGCGTTTCGGCGCTCCCGCAGCGCTGGCGCTCCTGCTCGTTGCACAGCTCGCAACCGCGCCGGCGCGAGCGGCGCTGTTCGACGACGACGAGGCGCGCCAGCGAATCGAGTCGCTCCGCGGTCGCGTCGACCAGATCGAGCGCTCGCTGTGGCAGCGCCTGGACGCGCTGGAGACGAAGAACGCGGCAGTCGTCGATCTGTTCAAGGACGTCGAGCAGATCAAGGCCGACATCGCCAAGCTGCGCGGCCAATTCGAAGTATTGACCTACGAGCTGGAGCAGGCGCAAAAGCGGCAGCGCGATCTCTACCTCGATCTCGACAGTCGTCTGCGCAAGCTCGAAGGTGGGCCCGGCGCGTCCGCCGCGGGCGGAACGCCGGGCGCAACCGACGCGACGCCTGCGGTGGCCGGCGGCGTGGGGCCAACGCCCTTCTCTCCGATGCCAGCGCGTCCCGGAGACGTTGCCGCCGAGCAGCGCGCGTACGACGCCGCGCTCGACCAGTTCAAGAGCGGCAACTATTCTGCCGCGACGTCGAGCTTTCAGACATTTGCGCGCACTTATCCACGAAGCCCGCTGGCGCCATCGGCACTGTACTGGACCGGCAATGCGCAATACGCGCAAAAAGATTTTCGCGCCGCCATCGCTACCCAGCGCCAATTGCTCGGCACGTTTCCCGACAGCCAGAAAGTGCCCGACGCACTGCTCAACATCGCCAGCGCTCAGATCGAGCTCGGCGATAACGCCGGGGCGAAAAAGACGCTCGAGGAAATTGTCACCAAGTATCCGACGTCGGAAGCGGCAGGCAAGGCACGCCAACGGCTGACGGGCCGCTGAAGCGGACTCGCGTGAAGTCGTTCTCGGCGCGGCTGATCGCCTGGCAGGAGCATGCCGGGCGTCGCGATCTGCCGTGGCAGAATACGCGCGACGCGTATCGCATCTGGATTTCCGAAATCATGCTGCAGCAGACGCAGGTGGCGGCGGTGACGCCGTACTATCAGCGTTTTCTGCGCGTTCTACCTGATGTTCAATCGCTCGCCACGGCTTCGATCGACGCAGTGCTGCAGTTGTGGAGCGGATTGGGTTACTACCGTCGCGCGCATCTGTTGCATCGCGCCGCGCAAGAGGTCGTCGGCCGGCATGGCGGCGCTTTTCCGCGCGATGCCGCGACACTGGCAACACTGCCGGGTGTCGGCCGCTCAACGGCTGCTGCGATCGCCGCCTTTGCCTACGGCGAGCGCGGCGCGATTCTCGATGGCAACGTCAAGCGCGTGCTCGCACGGCACCAGGGGGTTGACGGCTACACCGGGAGTCCCGCCGTCGAGCGAGCGCTCTGGGCGCGAGCCGAGAATTTGCTGCCACGCGCGCGGATCGAACCGTATACGCAAGCGCTGATGGACTTGGGCGCGATGGTGTGCCTGCGCTCGACGCCCGATTGCGCGCGCTGTCCTGTCGCCGCCGACTGCGTCGCGCGGCGGCAGAATCGGATCGACGAGTTGCCTCTCCCGCGGCCGCGAAAACCGCTGCCGCAGCGCGAAGTCGCCGTGCTGCTGATCGGGCGCGGCGACGAGATTCTGCTCGAGCGACGGCCTCCGACCGGCATCTGGGCCGGCCTCTGGAGCCTTCCGGAAGTTTCGTGCGGCACCGATGTCGCGGCGTACTGCCGCGACCGCTTCGGCGCCGAGGTCGCGGCCGGTGTGGCCTTGGCGCCGATCGAGCACGCGTTCACGCATTTCCGGCTGCGATTGACGCCGTTGCCGTGCCGTGTCGAGCGCTGGCCGACGCGGGTGGAAGACTCGGGTCGCAGCGCTTGGGTGTGGCTGCCGTTGCCGGAAGCAACGGGGGCGGCGCTGCCCGCCCCGATCAAGAAACTCTTGCGCGCGTTAGTGCACCAAGTCAGTACACCAGTGACTCAGCACGCTACTGCCTGAAAGCTCGCAGGTCGCTGGGAAGCAGCGAGTCTGAGCGGTCCTTGTATTCGCGGCGAAAGGCGACCAGCTCCCTGGCCGCATCGTCGTTTTTGCCCTCGGCGATCAAACGGCGGATGCGCTTGATCCATTCGTCCGGCGCAAGCGGCGCCAAGTCCTTGCGACGTTCGCGCGGGACTTTGTCCGCCATGCCAGCAGTTCCTTTTCCCGACGCAGCGGCGTCCTCGACCGGCGCGGGTTCGGCGTTGCCCGCGCCGTTGCTCGCGCGGTTGCCTAATGAGGCGCCCGTCGCCGAAGACTGCGCCGCGAGCTTGCCCGCGGCGATTGCGGGAGGGCGAGCGGGTGCGGTGGCAGGTGCCACCGCGGCCATCGGTGGAGGAGCGTTGCTGACGCCGGGCTCGGCCGGCGTTTGGGTTGCGGGAAATGGCTGCAGCTCGTTGCGTGCCACTGATGTATCAGGCGGATTCGAGACGGCGGGGTTGCGGCGCGCAGCCGATGCTGCCGTCGCGGACACGAATCACGTATTC
>DAIQRF010000253.1:0-3753 GCA_036786505.1 Casimicrobiaceae bacterium
GCTATTGGGTGTCCGAGCATCACAACAGCGCCAGCATTGTCGGCACCGCGCCGGAAATTCTGATCGCTGCCATTGCCGCGACCACGCAGCGCATCCGTGTCGGCAGCGCCGGCGTAATGCTTCCCCATTATTCGGCGCTCAAGGTTGCCGAGCAGTTTCGCGTGCTGGAAGCGATCGCTCCGGGACGAATCGACCTCGGTGTCGGCCGTGCCCCGGGCTCCGACCCTCTTACCGCTCGGGCGCTGAATCCCTACTCGAATGCTGCCGACCAATTCCCGCAGCAGGTATTCGAGCTGCAAAGCTGGATCGCGGGTACGCCGCTGCCGGAAGACCATCCGTTCCGCAATGTTGCCGCGCATCCGCAGGGCCCCACCAGTCCCGAGCTGTGGATCCTCGGCAGCTCGGACTACGGCGCGCAGCTCGCGGCTTTTTTCGGGCTGCCGTATGCCTTCGCCTATTTCTTCAGCGACGGCCGCGGCGTGGAAGAGGCGCTCGCCCTTTATCGACGTAACTACCGCCCGAGCGCGCGCTACCCGGCGCCGATCGCGACGATCTGTGTGTGGGCCCTCGCGGCAGAAAGCCAGGCTGAGGCGCAGCGCCTGCTGATGACGCGCGAATACTGGCGCATCGGTTTCGAAAAGGGCTTGCGCAATCCGCTGGTTTCGCCGGCGCAGGCCGCGGCGTATCCCTATAATGCAGAGGAGCGCGCGCGGATCGAAGCGCTGCGTGGCAAGGCCTTTGCCGGCACTGCAGCGGACGTGGCGGCCAGGCTCGACACACTGGCGCGAGGGCTGGAACTGGACGAGATCGTCATCAACACCTGGACCTACGACCCGGAGGCGCGAAGGCGCTCATACGAATTACTGGCGAGAGCCTTCGGGCTTGAAAGACGCGCTGTCGGTTCATGACAATGCGTGACACCCGGATCCTTGATATCGTCATTCCCGCGAAAGCGGGAATCCAGTGTCTTTTGACGAACGCCGCTGGGTCCCCGCGTTCGCGGGGACGACGAGAATCTTGCGACGCTATGGCCCATTTCGGGAGCCTTCAGTAGAAAGAAGCCACGCTCATGCAGCATTCGAATCCTCCGATCGACCTGCGTTCCGACACGGTCACCCGCCCCTCGCAGGAAATGCGCGCCGCAATCGCCGCCGCTCCGGTCGGCGACGATCAATACGGCGAAGATCCCACGGTCAACCTGCTCCAGGAAAGGATCGCAGCCTTGCTCGGAAAGGAAGCCGCGCTGTGGCTGCCGACGGGAACGATGGCCAATCAGGTCGCCCTTCGCGTGTTCACCCGGCCCGCGGACGACGTCATCGTCAGTCGCGAGAGTCACGCGGTATGGCATGAAACCGGCGCTGCGGGCGCCAACGCCGGTGTTCAGTTCACTGAGATCGGCGCTCGAGGCACGTTTACCGTCGATGAGTTCCTCGCCGCACGCAAGCCAGCGGGTCACGTCATCTATCCGCCGACCACGCTGGTCGAAATCGAAAATACCCAGAACCGCGCGGGCGGCGTGATTTTCCCGCAGGACGAAGCCGAGCGCATCTGCAACGCTGCTCGACGGCATGGCGTCTCTTCCTTCCTTGACGGTGCGCGGCTCTGGAATGCGGCGGTGGCCAGCGGCCGCTCGCCGGCCGAGCTGGCGGCGCCATTTGACTTGGCGTCGGTCGCGCTTTCCAAAGGGCTGGGCGCGCCCGGCGGCTCACTCCTCGCCGGATCGCGCGAGCTGATCGGGCGGGCCGTGCGCTACCGGCGAATGCTCGGCGGCGCGATGCGCCAGGTGGGAATCTTCGCCGCCGCGGGCCTGTATGCGCTGGAGCACAACGTCACCCGGCTGGCCGAGGATCACGCGAACGCGCGACATATCGCCGAGCGGCTCGCATCGAGTGAGCGCATCGACATCGACCTGGCAAGCGTGCAGACAAACATCCTGGTCTTCACTCTCGCGCCCGACGCGCCCGATGCACCGACGGTGGTAACTCGAGCGCGGGAACGCGGCGTGCTGGTGTTTGCTTTCACGCCGAGAATGCTGCGCGCGGTGACCCACCTCGACGTCTCCGCCGAACAGTGTGTTGAGGCCGCCGATATTCTGGTCGAGATCGCCGCAGGGTCGCCTGCGTGACTGAAAAGCCGCGGCAGGCCGGCCACGGGTCACGCCACCCGACGGCCGCGAAACGCACGACGTCAAAGCGGGCGTAGAATGGCGTTGGACATGATGGCAAAACCGTTACCTGGTCCGCGCTCACCCGTGCGGCGATTGATCGCCTTGAGTTCGCTGACCGTGCTTTCGCTGGCACATGCTCCGGCAGACGGCGAAGCGTTCAAATGCGCCGATGCAGGCGGAAAGACGAGCTATCAGGCCTATCCTTGTCAGAGCGCCGCCGAGACGACGCTTAAGGTTCAGGCTCCGGCGCCGCCCAGCACCGGAGCGCGGCAGCCGCCCGCTACGCCGGCGGCAACCCCTTCGGCGACGAACCCCAGGACAGCAACGACGTTGCCCCGCGGGTCAAAAGATCGAATGCCTACCGAAGCCGAATTCAGGGGTCCGCGTGAGACCTGGGCACGTCTGGGTCAAGCGATACGCCGAGGTGACAAGGATGCGGCGTTGAAAGAGCTGACGCCTTCGGCACAGCAACGGCTCGCGTCCGTCTTCGACACCATTGGCAGCAAGTCGACCCCGTTCAAGGTCGAAGAGCTGGGCTCAATCCGCTCGGTCATGCTGGCGGGCGAAGGCCTCGCCACGATCACCCTCACGCGCAAGAAAGCCGACGGCACCTATGTGCATCAAGTGAACTTGATACGCGATGCCGATGGAAGATGGCGTATCGACAACATGTAGACGTACGGTTATCCGGCCCTCGGCCGGGGTCAGGCCGTGCTTGGCCGAGCGTCGCTCGCGAACGCCCAGTTTCGCCCCGGCGCGGCGGCAAAAAGAGCCCTTGTGTACTCGTGCCGCGGATGCTCGAACAATTCGCCGACGGGCCCCTCCTCCACGATTCGCCCATGCTGCATCACCGCGACGCGGTCGCAGACCTGCGCCGCAACGCGAAGATCGTGGGTAATGAACAGCATCGCCAGGTTGAGCTGGGTGCGGATTTCATCCAGCAGCGCCAACACCTGCGCCTGCACCGACACGTCAAGGGCGGACACCGCCTCGTCGGCGATCAGCAGCTCGGGCTCGATCGCCAGCGCACGCGCAATGCATACGCGCTGCCGCTGTCCTCCCGAAAATTGATGTGGGTAGCGGTCGAGCGCTTTGGGATCGAGCCGTACCAGCTCCATCAGCCGGCGGGCGCTGGCAAGCGCCGCGTCGCGGGCGATGCCGTAATTCATCGGGCCTTCGACGATCGACTCGCCGACCGTTCGCCGCGGATTGAGCGAGCGATACGGATCCTGAAAAACAATCTGCACCCGGCGCCGGAACCGACGCAGCGCGCCGGCACCGAGCTTCGCCACGTCCTCGCCGTCGAGCATGATCCGCCCCGCGCTCGGCTCGATCAGCCGTGCAATGCAGCGCGCGACCGTCGACTTGCCCGATCCCGACTCGCCGACGATGCCGAGCGTTTCGCCGCGGCGAATTTCGAGTGTTATCGACGCGGCCGCGGCGACTTCATCGCCGCGGCGAAGCCATCCGGCCCGGGTGTAGATCTTGGTCAGTTGCTCGGTGCGCAGAACGACCGGCGCGCCGGCGGCAATCCCGCGCTGGCGCGGCTTGAGGCTCGGCACCGCCGCGATGAGCATCTTGGTGTC